>NZ_JAVJQN010000028.1:0-22246 GCF_040218245.1 Coleofasciculus sp. E1-EBD-02
ATCCACCATCGCTTTCACTTCTTGGTCAATCACTTCTGCAACTTGGGGACTGATTGAACGGCGCGGGCTGCCTATTCCAGCTAGGAACTGAGATTGGGGCTTGTCAAAGGCAATCGGTCCTAGTTTATCACTCATGCCATAGATGGTGACAAACCGTTCTGCCATATCTGTCGCTTTCTGGATGTCATCACTGGCACCTGTCGATACTTTGCCAAATACCAATTCTTCGGCTGAACGTCCCGCCAGCATAATCGCAATGCGACCGCGAATTTCATCTTCACCGACTAAAAAGCGGTCTTCTTCTGGCAGTTGCAATGTGTAGCCTAAAGCACCAACACCACGGGGTACTATCGATATTTTCTCGACAATACCTGCTCCCGGTATCAGGGAACCGACTAAGGCATGACCCGTTTCATGATACGCTACTGTCTTTTTCTCTGTATCTGTTAGCACACGCGATTTTTTCTTCAGTCCAGCGATAACTCGCTCAATCGCTTCATTAAAATCTGCCATGGTTACAGTATCTTGGTCTTGGCGTGCTGCGAGTAGCGCTGCTTCATTGACTAAGTTGGCTAAATCAGCCCCAGCAAAACCGGGAGTCCAAATCGCCAGCTTATCTAAATCCACATCGTCGGCTAGTTTCACATTGGGAACATGCACCTCTAAAATTGCCTTGCGTCCAATCTTATCCGGACGGTCTACGACAACCTGTCGGTCAAAACGCCCTGGACGCTGAAGCGCTGGGTCGAGGACTTCGGGACGGTTGGTTGCGGCAATCAGAATGATACCGATATTCGGCTCAAACCCATCCATCTCATTTAAGAGTTGGTTTAGGGTTTGTTCCCGTTCATCATTGCTACCACCAACCATTGAATTACCACCCCCACGGGATTTTCCTAAGGCGTCTAATTCGTCAATAAAGACAATACAAGGGGCATTTTCTTTTGCCTGCTTAAACAAATCGCGCACACGAGACGCACCAACTCCCACGAATAGTTCAATAAACTCGGAACCCGATAGACTGAAGAACGGAACATTGGCTTCACCCGCAACGGCTCTGGCTAATAAGGTTTTTCCTGTACCCGGAGGACCAATGAGTAAAATTCCTTTGGGAAACTTGGCACCTAAACGGGTGTATTTTTGGGAATTTTTGAGAAATTCGATAACTTCTTGCAGTTCGGCTTTAGCTTCATCAACTCCGGCTACATCGTCAAACTTGACACCTGTCTTACCTTCAGAATAAATACGGGCTTTACTTTTACCCACATTGAAAGCGGCTGGTCCTCCAGCGCCTCCTCCCGCCGCCGCACGACGCAATAGCCATATCCAAAAGCCGAAGAATAGCAGCAGCATGAACAGCCAACCCAGGATGCCCCCTCCGCCATCGGTTTCAGCCAGTGAGCCGGTAAACTCTACATTATGCTGTCGCAGAATTTCGACTAATTTCTGATCCTGAGGAACGGCTATTGTCTTGAAACTACGAGATTCTTCGGATTCAGATGTGGCACCTTCTTTCAGTTGATAGCGAATTTGCTCTCGACCAATGGTCGCTTGCTCAACTTTATCAGCTTGGACTTGTTCCAAAAATTGACTATAAGGAACCTGTCGGCGGTTAGCACCGAGATTGGGGAGCAGACCAAAGTTTATGAGTAAGACAGTGGCGGCGAGGAGAAATAAGCTCGTACCATACTTTTTAACCCAAGAGCGTTGGGGTTCAGACGGTTTATTGGTATTGTGGTTGGAGTTGTTATTGTCAACGGGCATAAGAATTCGCTAAAACAGAAATTGTCATTGATGATACGATTGAAATTACAACCGGAAATGATTCAGAAAGTCAGAAAAATAGGTCACGATAACCTGTAATTCCCGATTTATGAGGGCGGATGTCTCTTTCAATCTCGCACTTCATCCGGAATCTGACAGCTATCTTCTGGTAGAATTATTAGTCGCTGGACTGTAGAGAGGTTGCAGGCAACGTCTCTACATGGTAATTAGAATTACATCAGGTTATGCCCAACGCTCACGTCATTGGTCTGGGACGCTCCGGAATCGCCGCCGCACGACTCCTAAAACAGGAAGGGTGGACGGTAACAGTCAGTGATAGCAAAACGTCTGAATCTCTGCAACAGCAACAACACGTCCTTAATGTTGAGGGAATTACGGTTAAACTGGGGTATTCGCTTACTCTTGACGATGGGGATTTACCTGAACTGATTGTGGTGAGTCCTGGTGTTCCTTGGGATATTCCGGTTTTAATTGAAGCCAGGAATCGCGGGATTGATACAATTGGTGAGATGGAACTGGCGTGGCGTTATCTCAAGTCCTCTCCTTGGGTTGGGATCACGGGGACGAATGGTAAAACTACGACAACGGCTTTGATTGCGGCGATTTTTCAAGCGGCGGGTTTCCATGCGCCTGCCTGCGGTAATATTGGCTATGCGGCTTGTGAATTGGCTTTGAAGAAGCAGGGGAGCCGGGGAGTAGAGGAGCAGGGGAGCAAGGGAAGGGAGAATGCCTCCCAATCCCAAATTGACTGGGTTATTGCAGAAATTAGTAGTTATCAAATTGAGTCGTCACAAGAGTTAGCCCCAACAATTGGGGTTTGGACAACCTTTACCCCTGATCACTTGAATCGCCACAAGACGCTGGAAAATTACTACACTATCAAAGCTGACTTACTGTCGCGATCGCACGATCAAATCTTTAACGGGGATGACCCCTATTTGCGTCAGTTGGGGACAACCCATTGGTCGAAGGCTTACTGGACGAGTGTTAAGGGGCGTGACGCGACGCCTCGTCCCTGGGTGTATATTGAAAATGGCTGGGTGATGGTGGAATCTGAACCAATTGTTCCCGTGGATTCCTTGCGGATGGTGGGGAGTCACAATCAGCAGAATTTACTCATGGCAGTTGCGGTAGCGCGGTTAGCTGGGATTGAGAAACAGGCAATTGTTGAGGCAATTACCAATTTTCCCGGTGTTCCTCACCGCCTCGAACATATTATCACCTGGCAGGGGATTGACTTTATTAATGATAGTAAAGCCACTAATTATGATGCGGCGCAAGTTGGATTAGCGGCGGTTGATAATCCAGCTATTTTAATTGCGGGGGGTGAAGCCAAAGCGGGTGATGATACGCACTGGTTGAATACAATCCAAGCTAAAGCGGCGGCTGTTTTACTGATTGGTGAGGCGGCGTCTGCGTTTGCTCAACGCTTACAGGAAGTGGGTTATTATCGTTATGAAATTGTGGAAACCATGGCGCGAGCGGTTCCTAGAGCAGCTGAATTAGCCCAACAGGATCATGCGCGTGTGGTTTTGCTTTCACCTGCTTGTGCTAGCTTTGACCAATATCAAAGTTTTGAACATCGGGGTGATGATTTCCGTCAGCAGTGTTTACAAAATTTTAGTCCTTAGTCAAGATGGATGTCAACTTTGTAGTGGCGCACTTAATTTGATGAATTAAGCATTAGCCGCGAAACCGTAGGGGCGCAAAGACTTGCGCCCGATTCAATGGTTACATGCTTCCATTAATCATTGGTCATTTTTCATTGGGTGCATTTCATCATGATTTTGAGCGTAGTTGAGATAGGCTTGTTTAAACTCATTTTCTAGGTCATTAGCCAGCCATTCGGGTTCGATGACTCTAGCATTGGCACCGTAGCGCAGAATCCGCTGACGAAACCAAAATGGGTAATCTTCTTCGGTTAAAATATCCACAAATTCTGCCTCGGTATCTCGATGCAGCACTTGCTCGTGGGGGCGGCGGGGTTTATAGTTGGCTAGTGGACCAGTCAGGCGGTAGCGAATTTTTAGGGTTGGAAAGGTAAACACCCAAGAGGTATTAGAAGCAGCACCGACACTGACAATTTTGTCTACGCGAAAAAGGTAGTTTTGTTCAGCATTGGGTCGTTTGCTGATGTGGCGTGAAGCTGCATCTGGTGCGAAAGCAAATAAGTATAGAGTACCATCATGCAGCCGCAATTCTGAGCGGTCTAAGTCCCAGGTTCGCTCATTTCCTGGACGCTTGCGATAGCGGATGGTGTAGCGGCATTGTTGTTTAAATCGCTCCTGAAGTTGGTGAATGATCAGGTTAAGGTTGTTCTCACTGTAATTAACAGGAGGACTAAAGTCTACTTTGACATCATCCGGTTGATCCGCTTGAGTCAGTTTGCCAATGCGGATAATTTGGCTGGCTTGAGCGGAAAATCCCATACTGTCTAAGAAGTAGGCTGCCATTGCCAAGGCTTGGCGTTGTTCGGGAGAGAGGATCAGGGGAAAGTTCGAGTCCACCAGTTCGTAGGGATGATGGGGAGCGCTTTTGATGTCAAAGCCGCAGTCTCTCAATTGGCTGATGGTGCGGGTGAGTTTTTGCAGGACATCTCCGGGTGGTTTGCCGTGCTGTTCGAGAAATTCTGAGAGGATATCTCCTAAATCCTGACGCTTTATCGGTTGTTCGGCTAGGAGTTTGAGGATTTCCAGGGCAAAGGCGATTTGGTTGTAGTGAGAAGACATAGGTGAGAGGAACAGAGCGATCGCGCCCCTAATACCAAGTTGTGTTCAAAGATAGCAGATAGAGGAGATGAGGTGAGGGGGTTCAGGGGAGATTGGGGGAAAAAGAAAGTTTTACTAGGACTTACGCAAAGCCTCTATCTGTAGGGTGTGTTAGCGAAGCGTAACGCACCTTTACCCTACATTAGACTGCAACTTGGTATAAGCTGTCATGCATTTAAATTGGGAATGGGTAGCGAGCAAGATGCTCGCACTACGGCAAGGGTTTCGCCATTATTGAATTAAGGTTTACATGCCGAACAGCTTAACCGGGGTCATTAGAGGTTAGTCACACGGATTTCACAGACAGAGGCGTTAGTTCTCACTGGCAAAGGATGAAAAGAGTAAGAATTGTTGGGGAAATTATTTCGTTCTCTGTGTCAATCTGTGTGCTTCACTATTCAGTATTCTACCTGTACCATCCCCTTTGTGTAATCTGTGTTTTTGTCAATACTTAGTTATGATTTTTAACATAAGTTTAACAAAATACATGCGTCCAATGGGACATTGGCAGTGAGACGAAAACCAGCAATTATACAAAGTTCTACGAAAATTCAATGGGTCTAGCTGTGTCGAGATTATTTTTACTTACAAAAAAACCACCATAGAGAGTATACCTGAAAATCGCACTATCTTCTCACAATCGCTGTAACCCTTGAAAATTCGTAGCTTTTTCCCAAGACGAGATAAAAAACGAGCAATTATGACGTTTTGTTGAGATGGGAGTCTGATTGGAAAATTTAAACCTTTCTGGGGGAAAGAATGGTTTCAGTTATCAGAATTTGACAAGCAAGAGGAGGCGATTGGAATCGCTGCTACACAAACAAAGTCCGCCTGCGCGGACTAGATTATAACGGGGGTAGCTAACCCAGATTTGGTATGAATCGTTTTTATCGCCAGGAGTGCGATCGCTCTTGAGCTGGATCTGATTAGTCTAAAGTGCGATCGCGGGAGCTGGGGAAATGCCCCCTGTTTCAATCCCGTTGCCGGGATTCATTATAAGGAAACTTCATATATTATCTCGGCATCAAGCTTAGTTAAAGTGTTTCAATCCCGTTGCCGGGATTCATTATAAGGAAACCATTTGTCTACAAAACTGACGTCAAGGGTTTCATCGGTTTCAATCCCGTTGCCGGGATTCATTATAAGGAAACTGTTCTATGCCAAAACGCTTGAGCGCGTAGTTTGTTAGTTTCAATCCCGTTGCCGGGATTCATTATAAGGAAACCGGTAAACCAAAAGGTTATTGCCGCTTAGTTGATGGTTTCAATCCCGTTGCCGGGATTCATTATAAGGAAACGATTCTGTATATTCTTGACGAGGTAGATTGGGTGTTTCAATCCCGTTGCCGGGATTCATTATAAGGAAACTCCGCCCTCTGAAACCCTTTCTAGCCGGGATTCCCACAGCCAATTTTGACGGCTGACGAAATCCAGGGGCTGAAATGGACTTTTTGCTTTTTTTGCCATTTCGCAAAAACGGCTGAAATCTTTAATTTTCAAGGTTCCTAGCGTTTTGACGGCAAACCGGGTTTTTCGCCCCCGCTTCGTCCCGTCAAAAATCCGCTTATTCACATCATAGAATGAGTGTCTCCGATTGTCGAGGTTAGCGAGTAGATTAGGTAGAACGATCGCGACACCTAACACCCTACAGAATTCTGTCTGCAAAACAATCTGAGATGTTATCAAAATTTGACTACGACTTTAGAGAAGGGGGTATTAAGTTGGGAATATCGAACAAAACGATTAAGAATGAAAATTCATCTACGCCCCTTGTACTCTCAGCTTAATCCTGGGGTGGGGAGTTGTCCACTGGGATGCGATCGCGTATGCCAGATTCATGTCTCAGCGCCTAACCTTAGACCCCCTCCCGGTTCCACTTGTCCCCTCTCGTCTCACCAAGTCCAGACTTATACGGGTCTTCCGCAGTTAGTGTGCTAAATTGTTAGTTATATTTGCCCAAGTGTTGAACAGCAATAGCTTTAACCGTTTTTACCCGAATTTAAATTTATTTTGAAGCAATCAAAAGCTACAACATTTGTGCGGCAAGCTTCCTGGCTCATTAAAGCTGATAGTTTAGCACACTAAATTTGGAAGACCCGGAAATCCTCAAATTGCAGATGAGATTCATGTTAGCCAAGCCTCCCCGTTGAGTTTATCGGGTTTACTGGGAAATCGTCGTCGCGGCGGGGTAAAACCGGGGGATACTTTTTACTGTCGTATTGGTTTGCTGGATGGCAGTTTGTTGCCCGTTTTGTTATCAGGTATTGAAGCTTGGGGAACTGAACCGTTGGTGTTAGGAAAGTTTCCGTTTGTACTGCGGACTATTTACACGTTACCGGGAACCCATCGGTTAGCGCGTTCGGCGGATTATCGGCTTTTGGCAACTACGCCACAAATGAGTAAAGACATTGAGTTAAGGTTTCTGTCGCCGACGAGTTTTAAGCAGAGTCAGGGTATCCAAACCTTTCCGTTACCGGAACTGGTGTTTGGCAGTTTGTGGCGACGTTGGAATGCGTTTGCACCGGAGGAGTTGAGGTTTCCTGAGGTGGAATGGCAAGGGTTAGTTGCGGCGTATGAGTTAAAAACTTATGCGCTGAAAATGGAGGGAGGAGCGGAAATTGGCGCTCAAGGTTGGGTGCGCTATCGCTTTCGGGAGCCAGAACAAATTAAGATGGCAACAATATTATCTCATTTTGCCTTTTTTTCGGGGGTGGGTCGGAAAACATCGATGGGAATGGGACAAATTCAGTAGGGTGGGCATTGCCCACCAACCTTAACTGGTTAAGGGCATGGCAATGCTTATCCGTGTCAACTTAAGCTAGAAACCCCTCACCCCCAGCCCCTCTCCCAACCCCCCTCGTTCCCCCCTACGAAGAGGGGGGAGGACTAAGGATGTTTCACTTTTGTTGCACGGGAGAGGGGAGCAAGAAAGGTGTTATATTGCAGGCGTAGCCATCTACATTTTTCATCATTCATTGTTCCAATTCCCCTTCTACTTCCGCCCTTTCAAAGGGGGGCTGGGGGGGTAAGAGTTGGGGTTAGGGGATGAGGGTGAAACGCTACCTCT
The DNA here is from genome assembly GCF_040218245.1 of Coleofasciculus sp. E1-EBD-02. NCBI lineage: Bacteria > Bacillati > Cyanobacteriota > Cyanophyceae > Coleofasciculales > Coleofasciculaceae > Coleofasciculus > Coleofasciculus sp. E1-EBD-02. The sequence continues at coordinate 7,620 of NZ_JAVJQN010000028.1, forward strand.
GTATTAGTTTTCACCTTAAGTTGACACCAATGGGCAATGCCATGCCCCTACATAATCATGAATAATAATAATAATGATGAAGGAACAAGATTATCTACCGTTGGCGTATTTGAATGCTTGGGAATATTGTCCGCGTCGCTTTTTTCTGGAGTATCAGTTAGGGGAAATGGCGGATAATGAGCATATTATTATGGGTCGTCATTTGCATCGAAATATCGATAGGGAGGGTGAGAGTCAGGAGGGCGATACTATAGTGTATCGTCAACAATGGGTGTGGAGCGATCGCCTGTTGATTAATGGTGTGATTGATGCGGTGGAAGAACGGGAGGGTGAGCTGATTCCCTTGGAGTATAAAAAGGGGCGCATGGCTCGACATTTGAATGACCATTTTCAGTTGTGTGGGGCGGCGTTGTGTTTGGAAGAACGCACGGGGAGGACGATTGCTCACGGGGAAATTTTTTACTACGCGAACCGTCGCCGGGAAAAGGTTTTGTTTACGCCGGAACTGCGTCAAGGGACAGAAGAGGGAATTAAAGCGGCACAGGCGGCGATTGGGGGGGCGATGCCTGCACCAATTGAGCATCGGAAAAAATGTCGAGATTGTAGTTTGCAGGGTATTTGTTTGCCTTTTGAAATGAAACAGTTACGGCGTTAATAGTTTGTAGTAAGTGCTTTAGCGCTTATGGCACTAAAGTGCCGACTACAAACTTGTAATAATCAAGGTGCGTTACGCTGCATTTGTTTGCCCTTTGAAATGAAACACTTACGGCGTTAATAGTTTGTAGTAAGCGCTTTAGCGCTTATGGCACTAAAGTGCCGACTACGAACTTTTAATAATCAAGGTGCGTTACGCTGCGCTAACGCACCCTACCGATAGAGGTTTTGGGTAAGAGCATACAAATGACAAATGACAAATGACGAATGACGAATAAGGAGCAATTATGTCTGTTGTTTATGTAACTCAACCGGATGCAGTTTTGAGTAAAACCTATGAAGCGTTTAAGGTGGCGTTGAAACAGCCCAAGGGTTCCTGGAAAAAACAATCCATACCCGCTCAAACGGTGGAGCAGGTGGTGTTGATGGGGAATCCGCAAATTACGGGAGATGCACTGACGTATGCCTTGGAATTGGGGATTCCGGTGCATTATTTGTCCTGTTTTGGTAAGTATTTAGGGTCAGCGCTTCCAGGTTATTCTCAGAATGGTCAACTGAGATTAGCGCAATATGATGTTCATCGCGATGATGCACGCCGGCTGGAATTAGTCAAGGCAATTATTACGACGAAAATTCATAATCAGCACAATGTTTTGTATCGATATGGGCAGAAAAATAGTCCCCTGAAGCAGCGCAAGCTGTTGGTTCAGGAACAAACCACTCTTGACCAAGTGCGGGGGGTTGAAGGATTAGCGGCGCGGGAGTATTTTAGTTATTGGTCGGAGATTTTAGGAAACGAATGGACGTTTACGGGACGAAATCGCCGTCCGCCGACTGATCCGGTGAATGCGTTGTTGAGTTTTGCCTATGGGTTGTTGCGGGTGCAGGTGACGGCGGCGGTACATATTGCGGGGTTAGATCCTTATATTGGTTATCTCCATGAAACGACTCGCGGTCAACCGGCGCTGGTGTTGGATTTAATGGAGGAATTTCGCCCGTTAATTGCGGATAGTCTGGTGTTTTCGGTGATGAGTCGGCGTCAGTTAAAGCCCAAGGATTTTACCGAGAGTTTGGGGGCGTATCGGCTTTCGGATACGGGACGAAAAACGTTTTTAGAGGCGTTTGAGCGAAAGATGACCTCGGAGTTTAAGCATCCGGTGTTTGGGTATCAGTGTACTTATCGCCGTGGGGTGGAGTTACAGGCGCGGCTGTTGAGTCGTCATTTACAGGAGGGGGTGGTGTATCCACCGTTGAGTCTTCGATGAAGAACCAGACGTTATTTTATTTGATTGTGTATGATTTGCCGGATAATAAGGCGGCGAATAAGCGGCGCAAGCGGTTGCATGATCTGCTTTGTGGCTATGGAACGCGCACGCAGTACAGTGTGTTTGAGTGTTTTCTGACGGGGATGCAGTTTGCTAAACTCAAGGTGAGGGTGGAAGGGTTGATCAAGCCGGCGGAGGATTCGGTACGCATTTATGTGTTGGATGCGGGTGCGGTACGGAAAACGATTACCTACGGCTCAGAAAAACCTCGACAAGCGGAGACTCTCATTCTATGATGTGAATAAGCGGATTTTTGACGGGACGAAGCGGGGGCAAAAACCCCGGGTTGGCGTCAAAACGCTAGGAACCTTGACAATTAAAGATTTCAGCCGTTTTTGGAAAAGGGCGAAAAAAGCAAAATGTCCATTTGGGCGCCGGGATTCTGTCTGCCGTCAAAAGTGGCTGTGGGAGTCCCGGCTAGAAAGGGTTTCCAGCGGCGGGGTTTCCTATTAATGAATCCCGGCAACGGGATTGAAACCGGCAACCGCTGCACGGCTGGATTGTGGGATGAAAAGTTTCATACTAATGAAACCCGCCAACGGGATTGAAACACGCCTCTAACACACCTGAATGCATTTGGCGGAGAGTTTCCTACTAATGAATCCCGGCAACGGGATTGAAACAATCAACAACTGACAAATTTTAATAATACAATCACGTTTCCTACTAATGAATCCCGGCAACGGGATTGAAACACAAAAATTACATTAACATCATTCTCCAAATATAACGTTTCCTACTAATGAATCCCGGCAACGGGATTGAAACCGCCAAAAACGTCCCGACGATTCAACCAACCAAGGTTTCCTACTAATGAATCCCGGCAACGGGATTGAAACCTTAAGCCAGAAACCAAACCCTCAGTTGAATTCCGCTAGATTAGGGCACGGCAATGCCGTGCCCCTACCCCATCAATTATCCCTGATGTAGGGACGTGATACTATCGTGCCCTATTATCTTGGAGCGATTTAACAGGATTGAAATTTTATTTTTGGAAAAATGCGATCGCACGTTTTGCCACGGCGCTTCAAGCTGACATGATAGTATGTGCTAATCGGTCGATGCGTTCTGAATAACTTTTCATCACATTCAGGGCAAACATCGGTGTTTCCTGAACCGCAAACAGAAATCGCTTCTCATCCAGAAATGCCAAAGTACAATCTGTATTCGCGATCGCGGTATAGGTTCTACCGTCTACTCCAATCAGTGTCCCTGTACCAAACACCTCACCCTTGCCAATGGTTTCCACAATATTACCATTGACCGAGATGTTCACTTCTCCGTCCAAAATCCCATACATGTACTTCGCCGGATCACCTTCTTTGAAAATGACCTGACCGGCAGAAAATGTTTTAGGATCAGACTGTTTTTGTAAGATGCTGACTGTGTTTGCGGGTTCTAACATGGTCTGTATGCCAGATCATTTGATGTTCTGAGAATATACCGCAAGCGGACAAAAAACAAGATCTAGCCAAAGGCAGAAGACATGGTTTGTCGGGGCGGGTTTCACTCCTATCATTTCGGTTGCACAAGGGATGTGACTAAACCCGCCCTAAAGCTTTATCGGTAAAACCTCACTGCGGCGACTCATTCGCTTGATCTGATCCCACCGCCATCAAATGCTGGCGCACTAAATACTCCAACTGATACAGATACGCCGCCGTAACCAACCGATACAAGGTGGGTAAGGTGAATAAATCCCTCAGTTCATCCCACCATGCCAACGTATCATAGAAGGAACTCATCTGAGGTAAGAAGATAATCTGAATCATTTGACTCACCACAAATGCCAAGGTAATCGCCATCCACCCATAGAAGCCTTCCCACCAACTCATCAGTGTCGGGACAATTCCCGTCACTTCAGCCATCTCCTGCGATCGCGTGTTGGGAAAGAATCGGTCAAGAACGATGTGCAGCCAGTGATGAGTAACGGCGATAATTACAATTGGTGAGAGTAACGTAACAAAATATAACAAGAATCGCCACTTCGGGGCAATCACCATCAGGGAATCACCCAGTTGTAAGATTGAGAGGATAATCCGGATAATCACCGAAATTCCCCGAAATAGCAGAATTAAGAGAACCGCACTTAGCCATGCGGTGGGGTGGGGAATAAAAGGGGGCCAATTTCTCATGTTTGTCATTGGTGATTGGTGATTGGTCATTTGTCATTTGTCATTGGATAGGGAACCGAGAGATAGGGCAATTTTGGGTTAACTTAAAACTTAGTCGGGGCGGGTTTAGTCACTTATGGGTGCGGTAAAAAAGGATAGTAGTGAAACCCGCCCCTACACACTAGAAGGTTGTGAACGGGATTTCATTCTTCAACTTGCTTCTACTAACAAAGTTTGATACGCCGCCTCAATCCGTTCGACTTCCGATGACACATCTGTCTCTAATGTCTTCAACCGCTCTAATTCCGTCCCATTATTAATCTCATGGGACTCTTTTTGAGCGATTAAATTATCCAACTCTGACTGGCGAGCATTAATATCATCATTCATCCGTTCCGTCACTTCTCGCTCATACACATCAAAGCATTCTTTCACCGCATCGTGAATCGGTTGCCATTGTTCTCGTGCGACTTGAGGCAAATATTTCACTAACTCTTTCTTCGCCGCTTTCACCAACTCTTTCCGCGCTTGATCCGCTTGCACAACCCCAACGCCTAACCCCAATAACGCCAATCCCACGGGTCCTAAAACCGTTCCAGACACCGCTGTAATTATTGCCCCAACACCCATGACAGTAATAAAATTAAGGGCGATATTTTTCCAATCAAACCCCGCCCCCGCCATGGCTACCCCGGCAATATTTCCTCTTGCTAAGGAAAAGAGTCCGGCTGCCCATTTTGCCCAAGCGGGAGCATTATCTTCTGGGGTTGTCCCAATCACCGGAGAGATGCGTTGTCCGGTTAATTTTTCGGTAATTTTCTCCGTCACCTTGGTATAGGATGCGCCATAACTGGCGGCACTTTTCGATAACTGCAAAAACGCGCTATCCATCTCTTTTTCGGCGATTAAACTCCAGGCAGATAATTTATCATTTATATACCGCTCAAATGCCTGTTGCAGTCCAGATTCAAAGGCTTCGCGCCTCCCTTTGTTCAAAAAATCCATAAATCGCAAATCGGGCTGATACTGCATGAAATCCGCTTCAAAGGTATTCCCCAAATTTAAAGTGTATGTGCGGAAGGAATCAGCCACCGCTTTTGCCTTACTATCCCGTACCGATTTAATTTCATCTTGGAACTGCTGACAGATGTCATTCAGTTTCTTGAATTCGGGTTCTACGGAATTAATCCGTTCTTTTAACTCCTGAACATCCTGTTCCAGCAAGGGAATTCGCCGTTCAATCGCCTCCCGCACATGACTATACCCTTGACGCGCTAAGGTTCTGGCTTGACGGAATTCAGCCACGGCGCGTTCGCTGGTCAAAAATGTACTTAATGCACCCAAAAACTCTGGAAATCCGGTTCCTTCTAGAGACGCCGTTGGCTGCTTGACTCGTAACCGCAGCGCTTTAATCGCGGAAATCTCAAACACCCGTTCATCATAAATATCATGCCCCTCAACTTGACAGTAATCGGCTAAGTTAGCTCGAAATACACGCCGCACTTTATCTTCCGATTCTTCGAGTTCTTCGGTATCATCTGGATCAATCAAACTTTCGCGAATCTGATCCCAAGCATTAATTAAAAAGAAAACCGATAATCCTCGATCCTTAATGTAATTTTCTAAATAACGGCGTTCTGCCAAGGTACAAGGTTGGGTTGCCCGCAGTACAAATAAAATCGCATGGCAATTATTGATATATCCCAGAGATAACTCGTTCCGGGCTTCAGTATCATTAAGTCCAGGGCTATCGACGATTTCGATACCTTTTTGTAATAACGGTAAGGGATACTCTACGACAGCATAATCAACATTAGGGAATGCCTGTTTCTTCTGTTGTTCGAGTTGCTTGGCTTCGGCGGGGTCAATCGTGTAGCGCCGCTTAAAACTTTTGAAGTCAATATCTTCCGGGGGTGTCCCATCATTAAAATGAACGGTAACTTTTTTTTCTGTCCCATACCGCAACACGGTTAATAAGGCAGTACAGGGATTCACATCGGAGGGTAATAAATTTTCGCCAATTAAGGCATTCAGGAACGTACTTTTTCCCCGTTTCATATCACCCAAAACCAGTAATCTGAATACACCTTGTTGTAAATTTTTACTGGCTCGGCTTAAATCATCAATATCCCGTTCCAACCCCAAACCGCCAGAGGTATCCTTGCCCAGGGTTTCCCCCTGTTCCAGGGTTTGGGCGATTTCACCCAGACTGGTGGCGACTTGCGATCGCACTTTAGCAACTCGCTCTAAATTATTCAGGAAACTGTCTGTTTCTATTTTGTAACTCATTGTTTATTTATTCCGTAAGCATTCGTTTTATTCTGTAGAGACGTTGCATGCAACGTCTCTACAAATAGGTGGGCAATGCCCACCCTACCATGCGCTTAAATTTCACCCGGTACTAACAATAACTCCTCATACACAGATTCAACCTGCCGACATTCAGCTAAAATATCAGCATCTAAACCTCTCAACCGTTTTAACTCAGTTTGCCGATTAATCTCACGAGATTCTTTTTGCTCCAGCAAGTTATCTAACTCGGCTTGACGGGATTTAATATCATCATTAAGGCGTTGAATTACTTCCCGTTCGTAACTATCAAAACAATCTTTCACCGCTTGACGAATTGGTTCTTGTTGTTCCTGACTAAGTTGCGGTAAATATTTCACAAACTCTTTTTTCGTCGCTTTAATCACCTCTTGGCGGGCTTGTTCGGCTTGCAGTGCGCCCACACCCAAACCCATCAACGCTAATCCAATGGGATTCCAAAACGTCAGCCCCGTAAAAATTAATAAAAAGCTGCTAATCCCAATTACCGCTAACCAATTCACCAGGATATTTTGCCAAGTAAACCCAGCAGCGGCTAAAGCCACACCCGCCACATTTCCCGACGCTAAGGAGAAAAACCCCATCGCCCATTTTGCCCAAGTGGGTGACTCTTCCCCTGCATCAACCCGAACTCCCGGCGGTATCGTTTGTCCAATTAACTTCTCAGTCATGGAATCAACAATTTGATTATAGGTTGCGCCATAATTAGCGGCACTTTGAGCAAGTTGGGAAAACCCCTCTTGTAAATACTCCTCCGCCGTGCGTTCCCACTCGGCTAATTTATCCTGAATATACTGCTCAAACGCTTGCTTTAATGCCGCATTAAACGCCTCTCGTCTCTCCGCTTGCAAGAACTCCAGAAAGTCAATTGTCGGCTGATAGCGTAAGAAATCAGATTCAAATGTCTTTTCTAAGTTCAGCACATAAGTGCGAAACGAATCCGCCACCGCTTTAACTTTTGTATCCCGCATCGTCCGAATTTCATCCTGGAATTGATCGCGGATTTGGGTCAATTGCTCAAACTCCGGTTCAACCCCCTGAATCCGTTGTTTTAATTCCTGAATATCTTGGTCGAGTAAGGGAATTCGCCGTTCAATCGCTTCGTGGGTGCGGCTATAAACTTGACGCGCCAACGTTCTCGCTTGGCGTAATTGTGCCACGGCGCGTTCTTGGGTCAAAAAGGTATTCAGCGCCCCTAAAAATGCTGGGAATCCTGTTCCTTCTAGGGAAGCTTCTGCATCTTTCACCCGCCGCCGCAGTGCTTCCAGGGAGGAAAGCTCAAACACTCGTTCCTCATAGCGATTCTGTCCATCTTTTTGACAGTAATCAGCTAGATAGGTTTGGAATACGGTGCGTAACCGATTTTGTGCTTCTTCAAGTTCATCGGGATCATCCGGATCAATCAATCCTTTGCCGATTTCATCCCAAGCGTTAATTAGAAAGAAAACCGTTAATCCGCGCCCTTTAATGTAATTTTCTAAATAGCGGCGTTCTTCCAGGGTACAAGGCTGCATCGCCCTGAATACAAACAAGATAGCGTGGCAGTTGTGGATATAGTTAAGTGATAATTCATTCCGGGCTTCGGTATCGTTAAGCCCTGGACTATCCACAATTTCAATCCCTTTTTCTAAGAGAGGTAAGGGATATTCGACAACGGCATAGTCAACGTCGGGAAATGCCGAGGTTTTCTCCGCTTCCAGGCGTTTGGCTTCCGTGGGATCGATGGTATAGTTTTGCTTAAAACTGGCAAAATCGAGGGATTCTGGCGGTTTATCGTCTTTAAAATAAACCGTGACTTTTTTTTGCGTTCCGTAGCGCAAAACTGTCAGCAGCGCTGTACAAGGATTCACATCGGCTGGCAATAAGTTCTCACCGATTAAGGCATTGAGGAACGTACTCTTACCTCGTTTCAAGTCTCCCAATACCAGCAGCCGAAATAAACCCTTCTGCAAATTATCGCTGGCAATCTGGATATCTTCGCTTTCCCGTTCTAGACTCAATTTCCCAGAGGTTTCTTCAGCGTCCAATTCTGCTTGATTTAGCCGTTTGGCAATTTGACTCAGATGCGTCGCCGCTTGATGGCGCACTCTCACCACTCGCTCCAAATCCCTGAGGAAGCTGGTATTATCTGCGGTATAGCTCATAGTTTTTTCTGATTCACGCTTTGGGTGAGATGAAGGCAGGTTTGAGTGTGTAGGGGCGGGTTTGACCGATAACGTTCAGGAGAAAACCTCTAACTTAACTAAACCCGCCCCGATCAAATGCAAGAGTTAAATTCCCTGTTCCCTGTTCCCTGTTCCCTGTTCCCTGTTTCCTAAGACTTCTTATCGCCTTCGAGGAAAATCTTATAGCCAATAAAGCCAATAACGCCGATAATCATAATCGTCGCGATCGCAGCACTCACCCGTACAACCAGAACAGCCGCCACGACAAAGGCTAAGAACTTACCAAACATCACTAGCTTTCTCCCCCACCGTTGCAGCTTTCCTTCCGGTTGCTCATGCTTAACGGTTTGATACAGAGGAGGTTGATTAATTTCCGCTTCCAGTTCGCGTAGTCGGAGTTCTCGCTCTCGTTGGATCAGGTCGTGTTCCCGGCGCTGAAGCTCTCGGTCTTCATTATTGGGAGAAGTCATGTCAGTTCATCCTAATCTCAGATCGATCACAATAGGTTATGAAAAGGTTAAAACTTTTTAGCAATTTAGATGTTGGGGGAGTCCAGTGTATCCCAACGCCCAACTAAAAATTATGGCGTGGGTCTTATTGCTCCCCCTATCCCCCCACAATTAGATAAATTTTCTCTTACTTTAACCTTAGAGCCTCAGCATCTGCTAGATCCGGTTAAAAAAACTTTAGGGCAAACTCCCTACACCAGCTTCCCCACCCTCCAGCACTATTCTTGTTGGGTTGGCTGATGTTCAGCATCAACCAGGGTTTCTTTAGATTGATCGAGCATACCCTTACCAGAAGACGTGCGCTTTTTGGCATGAGTTGACGATTCTACAGGACGGATGTCGTCATGCAGATGAATCTGAATTTTCGGTCCCGAACTAGCTAGACGGATAATCATCCCATCCACAACCGACGTCTGGGTAATGCGTTTTCCATCGATATAGGTTCCGTTAGCACCTAAGCTGATAATTCGCCAACCTGAACCATTCCGCCGAAGTTCAACATGGTGACGTGAAACAACGGCGCTGTATAAAATGACATCATTATCCGTAGACCGCCCAATCCGAATCACCGATTCTGATTTAAATGGCCAACTTTGAACAGGTACAGACTGGAGAGGATGCAGCAGGGTCAGAGTAATCACCGGTGTTACATCATTCAAAAACGTGGGTCCTTTCGACTGACTGAATACTTCTAGAGTGTCCCATGAGTCTAGAACAGTTTGTCCTTGAGGGATACCATCGATCAACCCTAACTATTTGTCAATGGTCAGGAGTCAACACGGTAAAAGATTTTTCCAGAAATATTATAGAATTTACCTGTAAATCAGGCTTTTATGATTAACCCCCCTCCGCTTCAGTACATAGGCAAGCGACTCAGGACACTTGGAACAAAAACGTTACCATGTCCCCTTTGCCTAGGCTAATGCGATCGCCTTTGCGTAAGCGATGGCGATCACCTTTCGGTAACGGGGTATGGTTGATGTATGTTCCATTGGCGCTGCCCACATCTTCAAGATAGTAGGTATCTCCCTCGACGCGAATATCTGCATGAACTCGTGAAACAATCTCAGAATTAGGAAAGCCAGACACATCAATATCCGGGGGAATCTGATCGTTAGGTTTACCGATATGAATCACACTGAGATGGGAGGGGAGTTCCATTTTTGTCTGGGTTTGTAGATGCAGCAGATAAACGGACTGCACCTGCAACTGCGTGACACTACCTGGCTTTGGTGTCGCGACAGGGGGCGGGGGGGGTTCTGTTTCCGGCTCCGGTGGGGCTGGCTTTTCTTCTTCTTCTGTTTTCGTTCCGGATTGACCAACCTGGGTAACGGGTAGCTCAGGAGGGGGATCGGGTTGCGGGTCAGGTATGGGTGGTTGGGAACTCATTGAAAGAGGTTCGGGTTCAATTAGAGGGTCAGGGGGGTCTAGATCGGGTACATCGGGAACCGACACTGGAGCTGGTGTATCTGGGCTTCCCGTTGAGCCACTGGCTTTCAGGTTAAAACCACATTGACCGCAGAAGCTAGCGTCTGTTTGAACTGTTGTACCACAGTTGGGACAATTCATGGTTGCAGGTAAGGGAGTATAGCAGGCTTCGCATTGAGTCGCACCGTCTGGATTTTGGTGATTGCAGTTAGGGCAAACAATCATAAGCTATTCAAGATTCACGCATTCAAAATTACCAACAAAAGCGGTTTCACGTAGAGACGTTGCATGCAACGTTTCTACTGAGGACAAAACCGCCGAAATCCTTCGAGTCAGCATGAGCCATCCTCCTTCATCAAAACACAGTTAACCGTTCTACCTTAATAACTTGTTACATCAGGCTCACGGATTCTCTGTCGTGGAAATGAGCATTAGCCTTTTACAGCTTGACCGGCTTGCTGATCTAAAAGCCACCACAATTCCCCTTGAGGCTGAATGAACCGCGCCGGATAGGTCAAAGGGTCAGCCTCAGGCGCGAAGATTTGAGCCAGCGCTGGTTGCTTGCCCGCCCCCGCCACGAGAAACATCACGCAATGGGCTTGGTTAATCAAGGGTACAGTAAAAGTGATCCGAGGTTGACCCTCTTTATTGCCCACCGTCACCCGGCGATCGCAAACCTGTAGCGCTTGGGTATGAGGAAATAAAGATGCCGTATGCGCGTCATCACCAATGCCTAATAAGATCACATCAAATTTAGGAAACTCGTCGGCGGCTACACCAAAGAACTCCCCCAGTTGAGTATCATGCTTCGAGGCGTCTGCTTCCGGAGACTCTCCGTCTGTGGGAATGGGGTGAATATTCGTGGCTGGGATATCAACGTGATCCAACCAAGCCTGACGCGCCATCGCTTGATTGCTATCCGGGTGATCGGCTGGAACATAGCGTTCATCACCCCAAAAGATATGCAGTTTATCCCAGGGTAGATTCTGGCTAGCTAGGGCTTCATAGAGGGGCTTGGGTGTACCGCCCCCCGCTAAAGCCAGGGTACAGCGCCCGGAGCGTTGGATTGCCTCCTGTATCTTCGTGAGGACAACATCACGCGATCGCTCAATCAGCGCCGCCTTATCGGGCAAAACTTCGACAATTTTTTTCATCAATCTTTACCTACTGACTAAAAAGGTTACTTGGTCTAGCCGACCATTTCAGTGGATAATTTCAGTACACCGTGGGGCGATAGTTGAAATATCCATGAGTTAATATGGGCAAGTCCCTCTACATGAACCCTAATTTTCCCATACTGTATCGGTTACACTCTCTGCTAGGGTAAAAAAATCCATGGCAACCAGCTTGCCCAGTAAAGTAGAAAGTGACCCCTCACAGTAGTCTGAGGCATAAGTAAGATGAAAAGTAGTACTATGTATTCTTCGTTCGCGGGTTTAGCACTTAAGATAGTCGGACTGATCATGATCCTATCGTCCCTGTTGGATTATCTGATCCTGATTATTCCCTCTCCTGGTGTTAGCCCCCTTCAGAATGAATGGCAGCTTAATTTAACCACCCAGCTTGTTGACCGGGGGGTTATCCCGATGGTGGGAATTGCCTTTTTGGTAACAGGCTCTTGGATCAGCAATAACAGTGGTGGCTCATTACCGGAGCGAAAATCGTCAATCACTGACTTGAGATTCTGGGCATTTTTACTCTCCAGCCTATTGGGTTTACTCTTCCTGTTGCTTGTCCCCTTGCACTTTAACAATGTCCGCATCCAAAGCAATCAAGCGATAGAACAGATTACTCAGCAAGCCCAGCAAGCTGAAACCCAACTGGAAACGCAAGTTCAGCAAATTGATACTCTGCTTCAAGATCCCCAACAGCTAGAACGACTAGACCAAGCCATTGAAAGCGGTCAAGCTCAAGGAGAGCAACTCCAGCGACTTACAGCCCTCCGAGAACAATTGCAGGCGCTCAAAACAGATCCTGAAGCGATCGCGCAAAGAACTGAGCAAGCTCAGACTCAAATCCGCAGTCGTAGACAAGAACTTGAGCAACGCGCCCGAACTGAAGCATTAAAAAGAGGTATCCGCATCGGTTTAAGCAGCTTACTCTTAGCCATTGGCTACAGCATCATTGGCTGGATGGGATTGCGGAACTTGAGCAGTTAATCGGCAAGTCATTGCTATGCGAGCAACAGGCAAAAAGGTTTGATAACAGTCTCTAAATTTTCAGTTGATAGAGATTTACGATTCAATAGAAGATACACACAAGCGTCCTAATCACCCATTCCGAGATAACAAATAACCTCTATTCGAGCCAGTTGCCAACTGCTGTAGGTAATCCCCAGTTCTGCTTTTATGTGCCATCGGTTACGATTGGCATTGAGGCGGATTGGGGTTCTCAATTTCAGCAAACCGCTTTAGCTAGACTCATTTTTTTATAACCTTTGACATGTTCTCGATTTATATCCTCACCTACAACGAAGAACGAGATATTGAAGCGTGCATCAACTCAGCGCGGCTCTCGGATGACATCATTGTGGTGGATTCGTGTAGTAGCGATCGCACGGTAGAATTTGCCCAACGTTATCCGGTGCGAGTTGTATCTCATCCCTTTGAAAGTCATGGGCGTCAGCGTACTTGGATGCTGGAGAACCTCCCGACTAAGTATGAATGGGCTTACATCCTAGAAGCCGATGAACGGATGACCCCAGCCCTATTTGCTGAATGCCTAGAGGCGATAAAGGACAACCAGTACGTGGGATATTATGTCGCCGAACGGGTGATGTTCATGAATCGATGGATTCGTCACTGTACTCAGTATCCCCGTTACCAACTTCGTTTACTGCGAAAAGGTCAAGTCTGGTTTACCGATTATGGTCATACAGAACGAGAAGTCTGTCATGGATCTACAGGGTTTTTGCAAGAAACCTATCCCCACTATACCTGTAGTAAGGGGTTTAGCCGTTGGATTGAAAAACACAACCGTTATTCCAGCGATGAAGCCCGGGAAACCTTACGCCAGCTTGAACAAGGTACTGTTAACTGGGGAAATTTGCTGCTGGGGCGATCGGAAGTAGAACGGCGTCATGCCCTTAAAGATCTGTCGTTACGCTTGCCCTTTCGTCCATTACTCCGCTTTCTCTATATGTACATTTTCCTCGGAGGCTTCTTGGATGGACGCGCTGGCTTTACTTGGTGTACCTTACAGGCATTTTATGAATATCTAATTACCCTCAAGGTTTGGGAACTTAAGGATGAACAACTGCCCACCATTGAGGCAACCGATTCCCAACTCTCTTTCTAAAGACCAACAGATCAAGAGGTATTAGCCTATTCTGTATTGCTCCACCTCACATCAGCTCTTGAGTCTTTCTCTGATAAACTGTAAGGTGTGATACAAGTTTTTTAAGATAGTTAAATCCCTAGCAATGCCCGAGGAATGTTGGATGGGCTTTGATCCGAGACATTCTATAGCCTTGTCATCTAAAACAAGAATCCGTTTGCAAGAGTTGTAAAAAAATGGAATATTTCATCAGAAATCCGAGTGATTCGGCATCCTCCGTTACCCTAGAGTCAGCCAGGAAACAGAGGCGACGTGAAAAATCCCTCCGGAAACCCCCTTGGACAAGCTTAAATAGAGATATCAATACTTGCAACAATTCTTAACAAGCTTTACAACTAGAGATAGAACCCTCGACCAGAAGTACTGCTTCATTGGAGCAGCAAAAGGGGGTTGAGCAAGAGTTCATCCCCATCAACGGCTGGGAAAGCTGGCGGTGATTGCCGTGATCAGGTCAAGGTTTCAACAGCTTATACCAGTATTGGGGGAGCAATGACAGACATTTAAGAGCCATTCATGAACCGCGCCTTACTTCGTGAAGACGCGGATTGGCAGAGATAACCTGCTCCGAAGTCATGAATAGGGCATGAGTTGGTAGGGGATAATCACTTCCGAACGCTTCTCTAGTTCGGTTTAAATGTAGGTTCAGGAATCTCTGAACACCCTCTAATTCCAGGACACACCCTTACCAATGCCTTAAGAGACGTAAACATTACACGAGTGGATTATATCTATGAATCGTGTTCCAGTAATCAGCAAAGAAGGAAAACC
>NZ_JAVJQN010000032.1:0-66954 GCF_040218245.1 Coleofasciculus sp. E1-EBD-02
TGCCGCGAGACATGAATGGCGCTTTGGGCTTTATGCTCAAAGCTTTGCGGGATACCGCCTTCACCATCAATTCAGATGGTGTTGCTATCGCTGCATTGTCCGGGAATTTCCCGTATTGTGTCGCGTAAATGTATCAGTCCTAACCTTTATGTAGTAGAATACAAAGTAATGGTGGTGTCTGGATGATTCTTTTCAAGTCTCGCTTACCAAGCGGCGAAGGCTGGTAAATCTTAGGTTATCACCCGCTTTCCTCCCTGCCCATGTTAAGCATGGAGTTTCTGCGGAGCAGGACAAAGTCCGGTATCCAGCGGGAAAGTAGGGTGAATGTGATAGCCAAATTGAAAAAGTTTTATCGGTACGAATTTACAGCCTACTTGTGGGATCTTCTAAACCGGGAGTGTAACGCAGCTATTAAGATCACCAGAGAGGAGTTATACATAGTCCTCACGATAAAAGCCGGAAGCACTGCCAATTAGCAGAACCCCAAAGGAAGCCTACAGGCTCTCCAGTAGGGTCAGTGTAAAAAAATGTCACAAAATTGTAACATTAGAGTCTGTGCCATGATCTGCATTAATGCTTATGATGATTGAATGGGGGAAGACCAAGTTGAAGGTCGGCAATTCGGTCATTTCTTCTTGATACGTTAAGGAAAGATTATTAAGCAGTTTGCTAATGTAAGAAAGCATAGACACAGCGACAGTGAATTAACTGCACTCTCTATCCCTATTTTTCGATGTTCAATGCCTGCAAAATCCAATCAAAACCATCTGTTAATTATTGAAGACGAAAAAGGACGCAAGGAATATACCTTGGAGGAACCCGTCTATTCTATAGGCAGAGATCCGGATGTGGATATTCGTTTGTTCTCACAATTTGTATCTCGCCGACACGCCACCTTAGTGCGGCGAGAACGAGAGGACGGCAGTCTCTACTACCGCATTGTCGATGGTAACCTCAAAGGTAAAGCCAGCGCCAACGGACTCGTAATTAACGGTCGTAAACTTCAAGCCCACGATCTTGAAGATGAGGACGAAGTCGTCTTCGGGCCTCAAGTTAGTGCCAAATATTACATACTCAAGCGAGACTCTGTTCCCACTGGACCTCCCGATGAGTTTGATATCACCCTGATTAGCCCAAATATGATGGGGGGAGATCCAGATGACTGGACACCCTGATTATTCGCCCAACTATGATCAGGGAAATCCAGAGGATTGAAACCAGAGGATTAAAACCAGAGGATATCAACCAGCAACACTTTCTAAGAGTTGCCAATGGCGGTTTTGGGCAACCGCCTCTTGAACTTCATAAAACTTATCGTGACAGTGGTTGTCCACCTGTAAGGGCAACTCTTCATTTTTGATCACGAAATTCATGCGAATTTCCTGATCGGTAGCCATCGATTTGTCAATCAAGACTTCCACTGTCACGAGTTTGGCAAAGGCAACATGACCGGGGATCTCCCGTGCCATGATATAGTCTCCCGTATCATAGATAATGTCGAAATCGCAGGATTGTAAAACCTCAATCAACGATGGCTGAAGGTGATCGGGAGAAACTGCAACCGTAAATGAACAAGTGTAGCGAGCCATATTTAACCCTTGGCGTCAGATAGCTAGATCATTACATAAGATCTATCCAAAGCAACCCACAAGTGGGCATCTGGAGGTACTTACTTCCTGCTTCACTCTGGCTGTGACAGCACTGAACCAGTCCACAGGCTAACACCACCTGTACGGGCTTGATTACCAAGCTCCTATGGCGGCTATCTAAAGTCACCTACCTAGCTGTGGTCTTTGGCTGGATAGGTATACCAATAAAGTATACATACTCTTGACGGTAGATTCCATCGGGACAAACATCTGCCCATCTTTCACTTTATTCGAGGACATGATTTTGGGTGACAATGGGGAGAGATGTAATCAGATGAGGCGTGGATAAGGAGAAATGCTGATCGTGTTTGAGGGAGTCGAAGGCAGTGGCAAAACCACCCAAATTCAGCGATCGCGCGATTGGTTCCTCAGCAGTGGCATACTCGACAAACTGGGCAATTACCGCAAACCGCCACCTGTGATCATCACCCGAGAACCCGGAGGAACCGCCTTAGGCATAAACCTGCGTCAACTCTTGCTCCAAGAACAGTCCTCATCCCTACAACACCGCACCGAACTCCTCCTCTACGCTGCTGATCGATCGCAGCATGTTGAAGAATTGTTACAGCCTCAGCTTAACGCCGGAGCGATTATTTTGTGCGATCGCTACACCGACTCAACGATTGCCTATCAGGGGTATGGACGAGGGATTGACCTAGCCCTAATTGAGCAAATCAACCACATCGCCACAGGAGGGCTAGAAAGCGATTTAACCTTGTGGTTAGATGTTGATGTCACCATAGGCTTACAACGGGCAAGAGAACGGGGCGTCGCCGATCGCATGGAACAAGCAGAGTTAGCCTTTCACCAACGAGTCCAACAAGGGTTTGCCCAGTTAGCCTCCCATCATCCCCAGCGAATTGTCCGGATTGACGCCAATCAAAGCCCTGACGCCGTACAACGAGACATTCAGGCGGTGTTACGTCAACGGATTCAAATACGCGATGTCATGGACGAATGACAAATGACATAAGACAAATGACAAATGACGAATGACGAATGACAAATGACCATAGTCGCACAAAAACAAGCGATCGCACTCTTAGAGGGGGCAATGACAGCCAACCGCATCGCCCCAGCTTATCTATTTGTTGGTTCTCCTGGAGTCGGGCGGGCTTTAGTCGCCCGGTGGTTCATTGAACGGTTGTTTTGTCAAGATATTCCCCCCCAGAAGCAACCCTTAGTCCAGAAACGCCTCCAGCAGGGGAACCACCCAGATCTCCTCTGGGTTGAACCCACCTATCTGCACAATGGCATTCGTCTATCCGCCAAAGAAGCCGCAGAAAAAGGACTCAAGCGCAAAACCCCTCCCCAAATCCGCCTGGAACAAATTCGCGAAATTAGCCAATTTTTAGGACGTTCTCCCCTGGAAGCCTCCCGTCAAATTGTGGTGTTAGAACAGACGGAAACCATGGCAGAATCCGCCGCCAATGGCTTGCTCAAGACGCTAGAAGAACCCGGAAACGCCACATTAATTTTAATCGCGCCCAGTCCCGATGCCTTATTACCCACCTTAGTATCCCGGTGTCAACGGATTCCCTTTTCCCGATTGGCACAAGACGACATGGCACAGGTGCTACAGCAAACAGGTTATCAGCAGATTCTCCAAGAACCCTCGATATTAGCCATTGCCCAAGGGAGTCCCGGAGAAGCGATCGCGGCGTTTGAACAACTGCAAGCCATTCCCCCAGAATTACTGGCAAAGTTGAACCAATTGCCCAACTCATCCCGTATGGCGCTAGAACTGGCTAAGGAAATTGATAAAACCCTTGATCCCCAAGCCCAATTGTGGTTAGTTGACTATTTACAGCATCGGTATTGGCAACACCAACCCCATACCCAGATCATTCACCAATTAGAGCAAGCGCGAACCTACTTGCTTGGATATGCTCAACCTCGATTGGTTTGGGAAGTGACATTCTTAGAGTTAAAGCGTTGATCAGTGTAGTGGCGTGGCACACCTTAATTGGTGGATTAGAGTTACATCCAGAAACCGTAGGGGCGCACAGACGTGCGCCCGATTTAATCGTAAAATTTCCACCACAATTTTAGCTGTTTCACACCAGCAACAAAGGGTTGAGGAGAGGGCGACCCGAGTCAATTAAGAGGACTGATGTTGTGAATTAAACCAAGCGGGTCGCCCCTACAGAAATACAAAATTAATTTTAATTTCATTCGGGTTTGTCACATTACCTAATTTCCAATGACCTAATCCTATTCATGTTCATGAGAATGTCCTGACTCTTCTTGGTGATCTTGTTCCGACTGTTCATGTTCAGTTTCTGCCCCATTATGATGATGATCTCCAGATTCTGAGGTATCATTAGGGACTAAAAATTGCAATTCTGAGCGAACTTCTGTATGTCTAATTATTCTATCTATCTAAGGAAGTAGATCTTTATGACTCTGATAAATATTCGGAATCTTCGTCTATACTTGACTTGACAAAATTGCTCTCGGCAAAGGTTTGCTTTTAGTTCACTGATTAATAAAATGTGAAAGAAAAGATAGTGATTGTATTTTTTGAATAGGTTGTATGATGAACTGGGATTACGAACTTTTGGTTATTGGTGCAGGACCCGGTGGTTTAGCAGCGGCTGAAAGCGCGGCTAACTATGGCGTCCGGGTGGCGATCGCGGAGCAAGAGCAAGTCGGTGGGACTTGTGTGGTGCATGGGTGTATCCCCGAAAAATTAATGACCTATGCGGCGGGTTTCTCTAAAGTCTTTGAACGGGCGGATGAATATGGCTGGGGTCATGTGTCCAAGAACTTTGATTGGTGTCAATTTATGGAAGCCAGAAACCGAGATATCCAGCATCTGTGTCAAATGCATATCCAGAAGCTGGAAAAAGCTGGCGTTGAACTGATCAAAGGACATGCTAAATTTATAGATGCTCACACAGTAGATATTAATGGACAGGAGTATAAGGCGAATAAAATTTTGATTGCGGTTGGTCGAAAAGCGATAAAACCTGAGGTTTCCGGAATTGAATATGCAATCACAACGCGGAAATTTCTAGAACTGAAACATCAACCCAAACACTTAGCGATTATTGGCAGTAATTATATTGCGGTGAAACTGGCGGGGATGATGAATGGGTTAATCTCAAAAGTTACGCTAGTCATATCCGACGATAAAGTTTTGCCCGGTTGTGATCACGCTTTGCGGACAACGGTTCAAGATGAGATGACGCGGTTGGGAATTAGAATTTGCACCAATAGCCAGGTTGAGAAAATTGAGCGGGTGCAAGATTGTCTGAATTTGAGGTTATCGGGTAGTAATGAACCCGTAGAGGTGGAAACCGTTGTCTGGATTAGCGATCGCGTTCCTAACTGGGATGGATTAGGTTTAGAGAAGGCTGGAGTTGAGGTTAAGCAGGGAGCGATCGCGGTAGATGAGTACAGCAGTACCAGTCAAGCGAATATTTTCGCTGTAGGGGATTGTACCGCTAGACCCCGGTTCACGCCAGTTGCGATCGCGGCGGGTCGAGCTTTCGCCGATACAGAATTTGGTGATCATCCTCGAATTGTCGATTATGACTATGTTCCCTACGTTGTCTCGTCTCAACCGGAAGCCGCTACTGTCGGGTTAACTCAAGCGCAAGCAAAAGCGCAGTTGGGTGAAGCGGTGCGTTGTTATCAAAAAACATTCCAATCCCTTTTGGATATGAGGGCAGAATCACCGGAACAAACCCTGCTAAAACTGGTAGTTGATGGCAACTCAGATCGGATTGTGGGCGCTCAAATGGTTGGAGACTGTGCCTCTGAGATTATTCAGATGATTGCTTTAGCCATTAACGCCGGAGTAACCAAGGCAGATTTTAATCATACCATTGGCATTCATCCCTCCATCGGTGAAGAATTTTTCTGTTTATAACTGTAGGGGTTTGGTCTCCAAACCCCTGTTTGGTTACCTGTTTGGTTACTTGATAACAGTAGCAATCAAACCCCCAGCTAACCAGATATAGGAGACAATCGCTAGCCAAAACAGCACCCGCTCAATGATACTTTTCTTACCACCGCCGTGATGCATTCCACCCTTGTCATCCTTTTTGCCACCCCAACGCAGCCAAGCCATAACCCCAGTAACAGCGAGAAAGGCAAGATTCAGCCAGAAGGTATAGTCAATCGCAAAACGCTGTGTCTCGGCTTGACTCTGCCCCGTACTTTCTGGCAAAAGTCCCAATAGGGAAAAGCCATAGTGCATAACAATAGCTGTCGCCACCAACGCCGCTAAAAAGACAGCCAGGATATAGGATGCCATTTTCCAGCCATAGTATTTGGCATTAATCCGAATCACCGGGAACACAACTAAATCACTAAAAATAAACGCGATTACCCCAGCAAAACTCACCCCATTGGCATAGAGAACCGAAGCCAAGGGAATATTTCCCATAGAACCGATAAACGTAAAAAACGCCGCCACGGGTCCAATAATTGTATTTTCCAGTATCGCCAAAAATCCCGGATTCCCATCTTGTCCAGAACCGATAAATAGGAACTGAAAAAACGATCGCGGCACAAATACAGCAATCGCCCCCGCCACGGTAAAGCCGATGGTTACGTCTTTCCAAACCATCTTCCATTCCATGAAATATTTGCGGGCAACCTGTTTCCATCCCTGTAGAGTTTGAATCTTCTCCTTCCAGTTAGGAACATCTTCTCCCTCATTTGCCTCGCCTTCATTGTCCCGCAGTCGTTTGCGTACCTTTCTAATTAGCTTCGTGGGGCGAGTAAACCGCACGATTAGCCACATGCAAATAATGAGCAGAAGTCCACCCACATACTCGCCGACGACGAACTGCCAACCGAGGAAAACGGCAATAATAAATCCTAACTCAACAACTAAATTAGTTGAGGCGAGTAAGAAAGCCAAGGAAGGAACAAAACCGGCTCCTTTTTTAAATAAGGATTTGGTTGTCGCTAGGGCAGCGAAACTACAGGAACTCGATATAAAGCCGAAAAACGTTCCCAAGGCGACGCTTCCTTTTCCCGCTTCACCCATGGTTTGTTTCATGCGTTCGCGGGTCACAAAAACCTGGATAGCGCTACTAATAACATAACCTAGGATAAACGCCCATAACGCTTTCCAGAAAAAGCCCAGCGAGGTTAGCACTGCCTCACTATACAGTTGCCAAAAGTTTGCATTGTTCATAATGTTTTTTTGTTTTTCATGGTCTTGTAACTACTCAACCAAACAGACTTTCCTGGTTTATTGAGAAAATCCATCAATAGCTAGATGAAATGAACTTCAACATCAACAAGCTATGATAATCACCATAAAAGAGGGGTTAGGTTATGACATCTAACTATCGGAAGATTATGATTTCTAGCTATAAACTTAATTAAGTAGAGACAATTAAGCAATTGCCTCTACTCAGGTTAACTCAAATTAAGTAGGTGGGGACAATTAAAGTTAACGGTGGGGATCGTCCTTCGTCCTTTGTCATTCGTCCTTTGTAAGGGTTTGAGGGTTATTTACATAAATTAATAGGGTTGAGTTTATTTGCAGCAACCTACTTAGTCTGGGACGAAAGCTGACAATAAACCTCGTCATTTATACGGCTTACTGGTAAAATCTTTGACTATCACGCGCCCAATAGTCAGAACAGTTTTTGGCTTGGATACTAAGAACCATACGGGGATGGACTGCACACTTTGGTTCAGCTTGCTGGTTAAAAAACCTACATTTTGTACAACAAGGATGTTGATGGCGTTTGAGTAGAGAGAATCTAAAACTGAAGAGTTTCCTCAATTTTGCAGGCTTGAGCTTAAGACCCACTACAATTAAGCCGATTCCCAAAAAGCTTAAACTGGTAAAAAGTGGGTCTACTGGGTCTGGATAGGCTTTAGGTTCATTAACAGCTATATCATTCAACGCCACTTTTGGGGAGGAAACCGTTGGCGACTCCTGGTTTTCCACGGTGTTGGCGAGTGAGTGATGGTGTTGTGGGTTGGTATTCATGATAGTCCTCTAGGGTGTACAACTAATTTTTTTTGACTGTGGCGTTAACATTGATGAAGCTAAGTAGGTGGACACAATTAAAGTTAGCAGTGGAGATTAGGGAACAGGGAACAGGGAACAGTAAGTGTTTGAGGCTTGTTTACATAACTTAATCTAGTTAAGTTTATTTCCACCAACCTACTTATGCACTTAGGCGAAGCCGAAAAACCGCGAACCCGAAAATCCGGCTGATTAGTGGAGTCAGATTGCTGTCCTCTCGCTTTTTACTGTATGATTTGTGGGTGCGATCGCGTCTGACAAAAGAATGAGCTGTAATATCTGACTCAGGGTGGACAACAGTTTCATTTGAATCAAGAGGCTTATGTAGTAGAAGGGCGGGTTTAGTCACATCCAGGTGCAAAAGAAACGATAATAGTGAAACCCGCCCCTACACCCCTACACCCTACACCCCTACACCCTACACCCTACACCCCCACACCCCTACACCCTACACCCCTACACCCCTACACCCTTACACCCCTTAGACAAGGGTAGCCAGTTTACGATTCGCTTACCCAAGCAAATTTAAATAGATTTTTGTAACTTTTCATACATTTTGCTACAATCAAAGAATAGTAATTATAAATAAAGCGAAATAGAAAAAGCTTCTAGGGTTCCGATTTCGGATTCAACTGCTGAAATGACTGGTCCGAGAGAAGCAGGTTACCCCCAAAAGATTTTCATCCATCCTCATGGATCATAAAATCGGTAGCCCCACGGCGGGAGAAAAGCCCGGGAGATGTTGACGAAGGCAAGATTCGTCAGTCTCCTGGGTATTTTTCCTGTTTTTTCGTGACATTAATCTGGAGAAATTTATGAGTCAGTCATTTCCATTTCAACCCCCGAATAACAACCCCAATGGATACCCCAGCGAAGCCCAACGTGCTTTAGAACGAGAACAACAGCTACCCTTAACGGGTTGGCAACAAGAAGTCAACCAAGGGTTAGACTATGGTTTAGAAGCCGCTGAAAGTATCCGCGATCGCACAATTCCTACGTTTTCGCGAGGTGAATTGCCCCACTATGCTGGGATTAATACCTTTATGAAAGCGCCCTATTTAGAAGATGTGCGTCAAGTTGGCAATTATGACGTGGCGATTATCGGGGTTCCCCATGATTCCGGTACAACTTATCGCCCGGGTACGCGGTTTGGTCCCCAAGGGATTCGTCGGATTAGCGCCTTGTATACGCCTTATAATTTTGAATTAGGCGTTGATTTACGCGAACAAATTACCCTCTGTGATGTGGGCGATATTTTTACGATCCCGGCGAATAATGAAAAGTCCTTTGACCAAATCTCCAAGGGAATTGCTCACGTTTTTAGTTCCGGTGCATTCCCGATTATTTTAGGTGGCGATCATTCCATTGGATTTGCCACAGTGCGGGGAATTTGTCGGCATCTGGGGGATAAAAAAGTAGGCATTATTCACTTTGATCGCCATGTCGATACCCAAGAAACTGATCTCGATGAACGGATGCATACCTGTCCCTGGTTTCATGCCACTAATATCAAAAATGCTCCGGCGAAAAACCTAGTTCAACTGGGAATTGGTGGCTGGCAAGTTCCGCGTCAAGGCGTCAAAGTTTGTCGAGAACGGGCTACGAATATTCTCACCGTTACCGATATTACAGAAATGGGATTAGATGCGGCAGCCGATTTTGCGATAAAACGCGCTACTGATGGGACAGATTGTGTCTGGATTAGTTTTGATATTGATTGTATTGATGCTGGATTTGTTCCCGGAACCGGGTGGCCCGAACCGGGTGGGTTACTGCCCCGTGAAGCCCTCTATCTGCTTAAGAAAATTGTCCAAAATGTTCCCGTTTGTGGCTTAGAAGTGGTCGAAGTTTCACCCCCCTATGATATTAGTGATATGACCTCTCTCATGGCAACCCGGGTGATTTGTGACACGATGGGTCATTTAGTGGTATCGGGTCAGCTTCCTCGCCAGGAAAAGCCTGATTACATTCAAATGAATTATCAAGCTGAAATGGTGGAATGGGTTTAATTACTTTGAGTAGGAAATGGCAGAAATTGAGGAAATTGGGTGAGGGATAAAGCGTGCATGAAACCGATATGACTAAAGCATTAATTTTGACAGTCCGCCAATGGTGGGAGGAACAACCCTCTCGTCCGCAAATTGATACCATTCACCTCACCGTAGGGCAATTCACTTGTGTAGAACCTGCTAGTTTGCAATTTGCGTTTGCGGCACAGACTCAAACGGGTTTTTTAGAGGGGGTAAAGTTAGCTATTCACGAAACGCCTTTGGTCGCCTTCTGTCACGCCTGTCAAGAGGAATACAAACCCGAAATCGGATTGCACTATTCTTGTCCTAGTTGTCAATCTCCGATGGAGGATATTCGTTCGGGACGAGAACTGAAAATCGATCGCATTGAATATGCTCAATCTTGTGTTGAAATGTAAGGAGGTGAGTAAACTTAAAGTTGACGGCAGAGATGTCATTTGTCATTCGTCATTTGTCATTTGTCATTTGTCATTTGTCATTTGTCATTTGTCATTTGTTATTACTTATTCAGCCTAATTAACAATGCACCAAACCGTTGAAGCTGCTTTAGAAATTAACTTACTCCACGCTAACCAAGCGGGAGCCAATCACAATCGCGCCCATTTTGATCAGTGGGGAATTACCTGTCTGAATATCATGAGTAGCCCCGGTGCGGGGAAAACAGTGCTGTTAGAGCGTACTCTAGCCGCCCTGAATCATGACTTAAAAATGGCAGTCATTGAAGGGGATATGACAACTGAATTAGACGCCGAACGGCTGCGTCAATACGGCGTTCCTGTGATTGCGATTAATACCGGACGTTCCTGTCATCTTGACTCAAAGATGGTATCAGGAGGACTTCACACGTTAGCAGCGGAATACAATCCAGCAGAATTGGATCTGGTTTTTGTCGAGAATGTCGGTAATCTGGTTTGTCCGGCTGAATTTGAAGTGGGAGAACATGGCAAGGTTGCACTGATAAGTGTCACCGAGGGAGAGGATAAACCCTTAAAATATCCAATCATGTTTCAAGAAGCAGACTGCTTATTAATTAGCAAAATCGACTTAGCCCCTTACCTGGACATTGATCTCAACCGTCTGGAATCTAACGTGCGTCAAATCAATCCCCAGGTTACGATTATTCGGCTCTCGGCGAAAACAGGTGCAGGATTAGAAACCTGGTTGACTTGGTTGAAAAATCAGGTCAAATCATCAAAATCTCTATCTAATGGGTGAATCCTTAACTGCGTTGAATAGGTTATCATCCTAGAGTTCAAGTTCTAAATTCTCAATTAAGTATGTTCAGGATAATCAATAAAGTTTCGGATAATTTTCAACGATACCGGGCGAAAAAGATACTGTCAGTTCTTTTGTCAATGGCGTTAGTGGCATTGACTTGGACAGGCACATTATTTAATGCCATGCCTACAGCCCAGGCTTTAAACGTGAAAACGACACCATTTATCCTTGCTGATAGTAACCCCGTTGACGAAGTATTCGGTTCGGGAACCAGCGACCAAATTCAAGGGAAAGCCAAAGAAGATATTGGCACCATGGAACGAAATATGGGCAAAGCTAAGGAAGATATTAAAGGTGCAGCTAAGCAAGCCCAAGGGCGAGCGGAGCAAGATACAGGTCGGGTTAAAAATCGCGCTGAAGATGCAGGGTCGGATATGGAAAAGGCGTCTGACAATTTAGGCGATGCGATTAAGAGTTTGTTTGGGGAATAGTAACCTAGCCAACCTAAACGGATTGGCGAAAAACTCCTGAATAAATGGTAAAATCGGCTAGTCAAGAACCGCTTTGCTGACTTCAGTAGAAATGTCCTCAGGGGCGTTTCTGCTGAATACGTTTATTTTTACTTATGACGGCTCTTTCCCCTATTGTTAAACCGATTAGCCAGATGAAATTAGCACCCGGCAGTGCTGTGACAATTCCTAATGTCAACTGGCAGGAATTTGAGTCCATTTTGTCAGAGTTAGGAGAAAAACGTGCCGCCAGACTTGCTTACAGCCAGGGAACGTTAGAAATTATAGTTGCTTTACCTGAGCATGAAAAACCAAAGGATATTATTTCAGATATCGTCAAGCTATTGCTTAAGGCGACAAGTAGGCGATATGAACCCTTTGGTTCAACGACGTTTAAAAAAGAAGGTGCCGCAGGCGTTGAACCAGATGCTTGTTTCTACATTCAGAATTATCAACAAATGATTGGTCGTCGCCGACTTGAACCCGATGATCCACCGCCGGATTTGGCAATTGAGTCAGATGTTACCTCGAAAACAACATTGGATGCTTATCAAGCGATTGGCGTTCCCGAAGTCTGGGTTTATGATAGTGGCAAGTTAATAATTTATATTTTAATTGAAGGAGACTATAGACAATCTGATAGTAGTCCGACGTTTCCAGACATTTCGATCACCCAGGTTGTCCCGGTTACTATAAAACGGTCATGGCAAGTGGGACATGTTCAGGCGTTAGAGGAATTTGAAAGCGCGATCGCAAGATGGACGTTGGAGAAGTAGGGCGGTTCAAACCGCAGCTACACAAACTAAACCCGCCTGCGCGGGTTTCACAAATTCCATTCGCCAGGGTTTGTTTGAGGTTCTTAAGGAGTGTACTAAGCTGTTATGCTGCTGAGTATGGGAATTATTATCTGGTTTCAGACGCGATCGCATTCCCGGCGCTAATTTTAATCCCTCATAGGAATTCACGGAAATTCCAACATTTCAATAAAATAATTGTAGGGGCACGGCATTGTCCATTGGTGTCAACTTAAGCCACAACCCCCTCACCCCCAGCCCCTCTCCCACCCTGGGGAGAGGGGAGCAAGAAGCAAAAGGAATTCCAGGCAATTGTATTAGATGTTTCAATCCCTGGTAGGGATTAATAAGGAATTCCAGTTATAGCTTTATGTGCTGGGTTTGAGCTTGCTGAGTTTCAATCCCTGGTAGGGATTAATAAGGAATTCCAGACGAGAGAATTAAGGCTTATTCTATTCTTTATGAGTTTCAATCCCTGGTAGGGATTAATAAGGAATTCCAGTTTCTAATTTCTGATGGTTTTCTCTCAATTTGTCGTTTCAATCCCTGGTAGGGATTAATAAGGAATTCCAGCATGGTGACTTCCGTTACAGCCCAGAAGAATACGCAGGTTTCAATCCCTGGTAGGGATTAATAAGGAATTCCAGTCGCGTCAGGGATATCCTCATTCGCACTATAGATGTTTCAATCCCTGGTAGGGATTAATAAGGAATTCCAGTGCAGCCTCTTAGAACCCATACTGTATTTGGTTTTCAAGGTGCGATTTCGACAACCTCATATAACTATAGCATTTCAGCCATCGCCTTTGACAAGACCCCTTAAACAAAATAGGCTCAAATCCTTTTTGTATAAGCTTTTCAGCCATTGCGACAACCCCCTAAACAGCAAAATAGGCGGCAAACCCTTACCCGATAAGGGATACAGCCTCAAATTTAGACTCCTCTGAAAAAACACCTACTGGTTGTCGCATCTAGACCGAGAAATTGGCATGATTGGATAGAAGTTCACTACCGAGGTGTGCGATCGCGCTCTCTCTTGTTAACCGATACCCAGCAAAGGTCAATTCAGTTGTGGCGATTCTTCCCAGACTCATCGGATGCGGCTTAATCCTAGTCTACTGCCTTTGGACAAATCCAGCCCAAGCCGGACAACTCGCCGATCGCGTGGCGCAATTCCCCAATTGGCAAGGTAAACCCCCAGTAACGGCGGCGATGGGGGATTTGGTTTATCCTGATTGGATGGAGGGAACCTGGAACGTTACCAGCACTCTCGTGGAACAAGTTGCACCCTTAGCGCCAGAGATTGTCACGCCGGGATTTCAGAGTAATCGCCGCTATTTAAATCAGCCGATGCAGTTTCAGGTACGGTTTGAACGGGTTGATCAGGTGCAATCGAAATCTCGCGATCGCATTATACCCCTTCCCCAGCAAACGGAATCCGCCGTTGTTGCTGATCGAGAATTTAATGGCTTGAATATCGCCCAAGCCTATCTCGGCGATAGCGCCATTCGTTCTGTTAAGGTTGATCCGGCGTCTGTAAATCGGCAAATCACCGAATTGCGATCGGGACGCCAACTTATCTCTATTGTTACAGGTCGAAACACAGAAACCCCCAGCCGCGATCGCTTTATTACCACAGAAGTCACTAACCAATACTTTCGCGGTACAACCCAACCCTATTTAAATCAGGTGGAAACCACAACCGCTTATCACTACTTACCATCACCCGATTCCGAAATTCAAGCATGGCAAATCACCGCGATTTACCTTTCCCCTCAAGATCCTGATTATTTTCAGGCGTTGGATAAACCCGTCGCCTTGTATCGGTATCGACTCCAATTAGAACCGATCTAATCGTTATGACTTGCTGAATAAGGGTTGGGGTAAGAGAAGGAAACAGGGGAAAGGTAAGAAGCCAGACAATAAGCTGTCATGCCTTTAAATTAGGAATGGGTAGCGAGCAAGATGCTCGCACTGAACGTGATTTCGCCATTATTGACATTAAGGTTTAAATGCCGAACAGCTTACTGTAGCCGGGGTCAAATAAATTCAAGTCTGGCTTAACTGAGCAATATTCAACCGGACATGATATTATAATTACAAATCCCATATTGCCATTAGAGTGCCAGAATTTGCTGATGATTTAATCCACCGACATGTTAATTTTTTCTTACTCAGAGGCTTGGCATCCATCAAGAAGGCTTTGCCTGTTAATCTAGAACTATCATAAATTGTTTCTTTGCGGGATTTCTCTTTCACTCCTTTCATCATTTCGCTCCTGAGTTAATGGCATGAATTAACCCAACCTTAACCTTTTATTTGAGCGTCTTGGTGAAGCGGTAATGAAGGTTTAACTCAAAACTGTAAAGCTTTTATTTTTTATTTTCAAAGATTATTGACAAGTAGTCGGACAAAACAAAACAGCACGCCCACTAAGTTTTGTAAACAACCCTCAAACCCTTACAAAGGACGTAGATTGCTTCTCGATGAAAGCGAGTATGACGAATGACGAATGACAAATGACGAATGACTGATTCTCAGCAAAAACTCATTGAACTGCTGTTTAATTGATCTCGGTCAGACTAAATGATTTATTATAGACTCAGCTAGCCGATATGGGTTTAGCTAGTCAGATACTGAAGTCAAGATACATTTCCAGGGATTTAACGTAGTGACACAGACAGCCACATTAGCGGTAACACCGTTTCGCCAACAACTGAGTACACCTTTAACTAAAAACAAAATTACAGTTCTGCAAATCAATTTGGGAAAACGCTGTAATCTCGCCTGTACCCATTGCCATGTGGAAGCGGGACCTAAACGCACGGAAGAACTGACGCCGGAAATCTGTGACCAACTTATCGAACTAATTCATCGCTTTCCGCAAATCCAAACCGTTGATTTGACTGGCGGTGCGCCGGAAATGAATTATGGGTTTAAACCCTTAGTTGAAGCAGCGCGGGCAACGGGAAAGGAGGTGATTGTGCGGTCAAATTTGACGATTTTCTTTGAACCGGGATTCCAGGATTTGCCCGACTACTTTGCTCAACATCAGGTGAGAGTTGTTGCCTCGCTTCCCTGCTATTTAGAGGATAATGTGGATAAAATGCGGGGGAAAGGAGTTTACAATGATTCGATTCGGGCAATTCAACGGTTAAATCAATTGGGGTATGGGAAAAATCCGCAGTTAATCCTGGATTTGGTTTATAACCCGGTGTTGCCCGTGAGTGAAGATTTTTCCTTAACGCCGAATCAGGTGAAGTTGGAACAGGATTATAAACGGTTCCTTCAGGAAAATTTTGATATTGAGTTTAACCAGTTGTTTACGATTACCAATTTGCCCATTGGCAGAACGAAGTTTTATCTGCAACGAACCAAGCTGTATACGCCGTATCTGAAGTTTCTGGAAGATAATTTTAATCCGACGACGGTGGAACATTTGATGTGTCGAAATGAACTCTCGATTGATTATCGAGGAAATGTTTACGACTGTGATTTTAATCAGATGGAAGAGATTCCGGCTCAGTCTGGTACTGGGGAAACATTAACCGTGGGTAAGCTATTAGCCGCAGGAAGCTTAGATATCATTGACGAAATTCGCACAGCTTCCTATTGTTACGGTTGCACCGCCGGGTGTGGTTCGAGTTGCGGTGGTGCTTTGACTTGAGTGCAGCGGACATGAAAATACTTGAGCAGCTTCGTAGATACGATGAAGCTGGGGAAGCTGGGGAAGATAGGGAAGCTGGGGAAGATAGGGGAGATGGGGAAGATAGGGGAGATAGGGAAGATGGGGAAATTGTGTAGGGGCGGGTTTCACAACTATCTTTTCGGTTACACCCAGATGTAATTAAACCCGCCCCGACTAAATGACAAATGACAAATGACAAATGACAAATGACAAATAACAAATGACAAATGACAAATGACAAATGACAAATGACCAATAACAACTCATAATTCATCATTTCTCATTTGCAGTGCTAATTTGGCAGCCCCAACCATTCCCGCCTGATTACCTAGCGTAGCAGGAAGTAACTGTAAACCTGTACGAGAACTCGGTAACACTCGACGTTCAATTTCTGCCCAAGCCGCCGGGAAGAAAAATTTGGCACTTGCACTAACTCCACCCCCAATAATAATCGCCTCTGGAGTAAGAACATAAATCAAACTCGCCAGTCCTGCGCCTAAATCCCGTCCGTAATGGTTCCAAAATTCTAACGCCTTTGGATTACCTTCATTTGCCAAAATCCCCAGTTCAGTTGGTTCTTTTCCGGTACGGCGACGAATTGCCCCAATGGACAGATATTGTTCCAGAGACCCTTGATTGCCACTATTACAAGGTGAACCCTCTGGATTTAATGTGATTAACCCCAATTCCCCGGCTGCGCCCTGATGACCGACAAAGAGTTTCTCATCTAGAATAATTGCACCGCCGACGCCAGTACCCAACGTCAGCATAATCAGATGGCGAAACTGACGTCCTGCACCTAACCAAGCTTCGCCTAAACCCGCGCAATTGGCATCATTGGCGATAATCGTCGGACAACCTGTTTTAGCTTCTAACCAATCCGCTAGGGGAATATCATGCCAATCGTTGAGGTTAATCGCCACTCTCGCAATCCGTCCGGTTGCATCCGCAGGTCCGGGAGTACCCACTCCAATGGCAATTACGCTATGGTTGGTATCAAGTTGTGCGATCGCGTCAGCCATTACCTCAACCACGGCTTTTGGAGTTGAGGGTTGGGGCGTCGCCACCGTTACAGATTGGATGCAAGTGCCATTTTTCTGGAAAAGTCCCAGCTTAATCGCGGTTCCACCTAAGTCAATACCAATTACGTCATTTGTCATTTGTCATTTGTCATTTGTCAGGTAACGGGGAACGGGGAACAGGGAACAGGGAACAGGGAAGGGGGAACAGGCTATATTAAACCATACTAATCAGCAATGTTGAATGAATTCCAAAAGGCTTGGAAGTCTTGTTCGGCGCGGCGGTAATTGGCTTCTTTTTGGTCTAAAGCAGCTTGGGAGATTTCGCCATCTTGGAATTGTTTTTGAGCGAGTTCAAATTCGAGTTTAGCGATCTGATACGCTTGTTTTTTAAGCGTACCTTCTACAGAATCCACCCAGTTGGGAAAACCCAGATGCTGTGTTTCCCAGCCAGTATGATCAATTTCCGCCATTTGGCGATCGCCTAAAATCGGTTGGCTGGTTTCGGTTAACTGTTGGAAGCTGGACAGGGCGTTTCTAATTTGTTGAATGCGTTCTAGAGAGTTTGAGAGAGAAAAGCGTTCATTTAGGGTATAGTCAACAGGTTCATCGGGATGAACTGGAGAAAGAGATGGGTTATCTTGAGATACATTAGCGGGTTGAGGCAGTTGGGCGACAGAACTTGTCCACCAAAACCCCGCACTAGCTAGGGGAATGAGTAGTAACCCACTCATGGCGGCGAAACGTATAGACTTGGGTTGGATAAATTTCATACAAATTGGCTGATAAAATTCTCAGCTTTGAAAACTTATGTCTTCATTATTCGACGAGAATGAGATGATTTCCGGTTCCTGGAAAAGTTTTGACCCTTCGCGGCGCTACGGAACCTGATTTGTAGGGGCGAGTTTAGGGATTTTCTTCTCGCTATTGATGATAACGTTGGTGCAAAACCCGCCCTGACTAAGGTTTAGCGTAACTACCTCCATCTCCCCATCTCCGCCATCTCCCTCATCTCCCTCATCTCCCCTATCGCCCACGGGGATTAATAATCTCCGTTAACCCTTCTCCCAATAGGGATAAGCCAACCACCATAGATGTCATCGCTAAACCCGGAAATAACGCCGTCCACCAAATCCCTGTAGGTAAAGCATCCAGCGCTTGACGCAAATCATGTCCCCATTCTGGAGTTTCTGCCGATAGCCCCAGTCCCAAGAATCCCAGTCCACCTAAAATTAAAATAGCGTCGGCAGCATTGAGGGTAAATAAAACCGGGACACTTTGAATCACATTGAGAAACAAATAACGGGAGAGAACCCGCCCAGGAGAAGCACCCATCGCTTGCGCGGCTTCGATAAATAGTTCAGTTTTGACGCTGGCGGTATGATTACGGACAACGCGATAATATTGGGGAACATAAGAAATACTGAGTGCGATCGCGGCATTAAAGACGCCTCGCCCAACCACAAAGGCTAGGGTAATAGATAGCAGCAATCCGGGCAAGGTATAGATCGTATCCATCAAAAACAGCAACACCCGATCTAATCTACCGCCGAGATACCCACTAATTAACCCCAAGGGAACACCAATAATTAAACTCAAGCTGGTTGCTAGAATCACCACCTTTAACGCCGCTTGAGTACCAAATAAGGTGCGGGAGAAAACATCATACCCTTGGCGTGTCGTACCGAACCAGTGTTCACCACCGGGAGGTTCGTGAATCGGGTTAATCAGGGATGCAGTGGGATCTTGCAGCCATCCCCATGCTTGAAAAACAGGGGCAAAAATAGCGATGAGGATGAACACCAAGGTGATAATTACCCCCACCGCCATCAGTTTCATCGAAAGGCTGGCATATCGGCTAAAACGTAAAAGATGAGACAACCGCAGTCGCGTCAGGGTCATTGGTAAGGTTTCCTCGCCAAGAAATCTAATAAAATGGTCTGGTGAGGTTGCCCTAGAGGACGCACCTGACCCGCTACTTCCGAATAAGCCTGACCTGTCTGAATTTGTTCGGGCGTCAACAAACCCAGATCCCAACCTTCTTGTAATACCAATTGATTCAATTCCACCGTTAAAGGGGCGTGGAATATATGACGAATAACGTGGGCATCATTATAGCAATCAAACGTTGCCAATTGGGGGGGAGAATAGGAAATTTCTTCGAGTAATTCTCGCCGCATCCCCACCTCTGGCGTTTCTCCGGGTTCCAGATGACCGCCAAAGAACCCCCAGCACCCTGGATAAAGAATACCTGGGATATCGTTCCTAAGCTGCATCAGGAACCGTCCCGAACGGTAGAGAATCGCGATCGCGACTTCAATCGATTGATTCTTCATTATTCACTACTGATACCATGTTGTTGTAGCTGGTGTTGTTGTAGCAGACTTCTTATGACAAATCATTCAGCCTTCCGTTCGATCTGTTCTGTTTCTTGAAGATAGAGTTCACCCATTTCCTGTCCACTAATAGGAATACTTTGAAATTGTACCTGTCCCCCAATTACAACCTGATCCCCCACATTGGGAAGTTCTTGATTGCTGACAACCCAAATTTTGCCGGTGGTGTCCTGAACTTGATAAGCGCCGGAGTTCAAAAAGGGGGCTTGGCTAATCACTTGACCTTGCAGGTAAACCACATCCCTGGCATTCTGAGCCGATTGAATCTCACTAATTGCGGTGAGATTTGCAGTAGGAGCGCTACCCATACCAGGGGGAGTAGGG
The DNA here is from genome assembly GCF_040218245.1 of Coleofasciculus sp. E1-EBD-02. Taxonomy (NCBI): domain Bacteria; kingdom Bacillati; phylum Cyanobacteriota; class Cyanophyceae; order Coleofasciculales; family Coleofasciculaceae; genus Coleofasciculus; species Coleofasciculus sp. E1-EBD-02. The sequence goes on from NZ_JAVJQN010000032.1 coordinate 19,631, forward strand.
ACATAGCTACAACTTACCAGTCCTCCCCCAAACAGCAAAGCACACATTGGCAGGAGATAAAACATAGTTGACCTTTGGCGGATTGGAATTGACGAGCAAAGGCGTGAGCGATGGTCGTTTTGAGCAGACATTGCCATGACTGTTCCCCACGCTAAACGGTTTACATCCCGGTTATAGCTTAGATGCTTGAGAATTGAATACTGGTCAGTGGCACCACTACCCGTAAAATAATCAAAGTCCTTAGATGTCTCTCAACCTGCTCATGAAATCTGTTTACCCTCAGTTACTGGATGGCAAAGCCCTGGCTCAACGCATTCAAGATCAGCTCAAAGCGGAAGTAGAACGGCTCAAATCAACGTATGGACGCCCACCTGGATTAGCGGTGCTAATGGTGGGCGACAATCCAGCTAGCGCCGCCTACGTGCGGAATAAAGAACGTGCCTGTGCCAAAGTTGGGATTGCCTCCTTTGGGAAACATTTTCCGGCTGATGTCTCTCAAGCTGAGGTTGAGCAAACCATTCATCGCCTTAATCAAGACCCAAACGTTGATGGTATCCTCCTACAACTTCCTTTACCCGAACATCTAAATGGCGTCTATTTACTCCACCAAATTGATCCTGATAAAGATGTCGATGGACTGCATCCCCTAAATTTAGGGCGTCTGGTGCGAGGTGAAACGGGACTGCAAAGCTGCACGCCAGCCGGAGTGATGCGTCTGTTGCGAGAGTACCAGATTGATGTGGAAGGAAAACATGCGCTTGTCGTCGGACGGAGTATTTTGGTGGGCAAGCCAATGGCGCTAATGTTACTCGAAGCTGATGCTACCGTTACGATTGCCCATTTGCGTACCCAAAATTTGGCTGAACTGAGTCGTCAGGCGGATATCTTGATTACTGCTGCCGGACGCCCTAAGCTAATTACGGCGGATCAGGTTAAACCGAATGCCATTGTGATTGATGTGGGTATAAATCGCGTCACCGATGATCAGGGAAAATCCCGCCTCGTGGGTGATGTGGATTTTGACGCCGTTCGGGACATGACCCAATTTATCACCCCGGTTCCTGGTGGTGTTGGACCGATGACGGTGACAATGTTATTGCAAAATACTGTTTTTAGCTATACCAGAACTCACTCATAATGCCCCTAGGCTCGTAGAATTGTTAAGACAGTGAACAGACGATTTAAGGAATGATGGCATGGTAGCAACAGATGGGCGACCTGCCCCCAATGGGGAATCCCCAGCCTTTGATTTATCGACCTATCTAAAAGAGCGGCAAGCTCAAGTGGAGGCGGCTTTAGACCGTTCTTTGCCCCTAGGTTATCCGGAAAAGATTTACGAGGCAATGCGCTATTCTCTCTTAGCTGGGGGGAAACGGTTGCGTCCGATTCTTTGTCTGGCAACCTGTGAACTGATGGGTGGCACGATGGAGATGGCAATGCCAACCGCCTGCGCCCTGGAAATGCTCCACACCATGTCGTTAATCCATGATGACCTTCCCGCTATGGATAACGACGACTACCGTCGGGGTCAACTCACCAATCATAAGGTCTACGGTGAGGATATGGCGATTCTGGCTGGTGATGGTTTGCTGGCGTATGCGTTTGAATATGTCGCCGCTCAAACTCAGGGAGTTCCAGCCAAGCAGGTGTTGCAAGTGATTGCTCGTCTAGGTCGAACCGTGGGCGCAACTGGATTGGTTGGGGGTCAAGTGGTTGATTTGGAATCCGAGGGAAAATCGGATATTCAAGAGGAAACCCTCCATTACATTCACACCCATAAAACCGGAGCGTTGCTGGAAACCTGCGTCGTCTGTGGCGGAATTTTGGCAGGTGCAACCGATGCGGATATAGAACGTCTGTCTCGCTATGCTCAAAATATTGGTTTAGCGTTTCAAATTATCGATGATATCCTGGACATCACCGCGACTCAGGAGGAATTAGGCAAAACGGCGGGGAAAGACCTGCAAGCGCAGAAAGCTACCTATCCTAGCCTCTGGGGACTAGAGGCTTCTAAAGCTAAAGCTCAAGAGTTGATTGAAGAGGCTATTGCCCAACTGGAACCGTTTGGTGAGCGCTCTCAACCCTTAATTGCTCTGGCTAATTTCATTACCGCACGAACTTATTAGTTTTTTGTCGGGCAATAGGGAATAAGGAATAAGGGAACTCTTAACAGGGAATTCAAGAGCAACTCCTTGTAATTTGTGACTGCTTAAACATCCGTTGATCAACAACCAATTTGAACTGAAACACGATGCAGGATTTTGGCAATATCCTAAACAACCAGGTGCTACTGGTTGCACTGATTGCTTGTTTAGTGGCTCAACTCCTTAAGCTACTGGTCGAGTTAACGAAGGATCGAAAATTTAATCTCCGCACCTTGGTGACAACTGGCGGGATGCCTAGCGCTCATTCAGCCTTGGTTACCGCCTTGGCTGCGGGTGTGGGACAAACGATGGGATGGGCGTCTCCTGATTTTGCGATCGCGACGATTTTTGCTGTAATTGTGATGTACGATGCCGCAGGCGTTCGACAAGCCGCAGGTAAGCAAGCTCGTATCCTCAACCAAATTATTGATGAGTTATTTCAAGAAGGCAAAGAGTTTAATGAGGATCGCCTGAAAGAATTGCTGGGGCATACCCCCTTTCAAGTGATTGTGGGTTCAATCTTAGGGGTACTCATTTCTTGGTTAGCTGCCCCAGCTTATTGTTTTTAGAGTAGGGGTTGGACTGAAAGCCTCGGTTAGGATACAGAGGCTAAAGAGGCGATGGGGTCAGGAATTGTATCTGATGGTGCTTGAAATTCTCCAGTTTTGACGAATTCTAAGCGTAGCTTTAACCAGGTGATAAACTTGGGGTTGCTTGAAATAATAGCGGCAGCAGGTTGAGGACATTCCTGTTTAACTTGCGCCATTTCTGGAGCTTCCAAAAATGCGGGTTGTTTGACCAGCCAAAAGTCAATCTCTTTTCCCTTATCTTGGTAGTCTTTGGTTCGTTCTCTGAGAACTTCTTCAAAGGGTTCTTCTTCAAGTAAGAAGCGTTGACTGGCGACTAGATAGTAATAGGTTTGCATGGTTTTAATTGGGTGATTGGTGAACAGGTGATTGAGAAGGTTTTGAGTGTGTAGGGGCGCGTTTTACGACTATCATCTCTTTTTGACCCAGATGTAACTAAACCCGCCCCGATCAATTGAGTTAGTTTTGACCCTTCACTTCGCTATCGGGCATGGCTTTAACTTGAGTAAGGGCGGGTTTTGTTGTTAATTTATCGGTGGGGAGGGCGGGTTTCGTTGTTCATTCTATTGGTGGGGAGGGCGGGTTTCGTTGTTCATTTATTGGTGACTAGCTGAATTGATTCCCTAAACCCGCCCCTACAATTATGGCTAAACCCGCCCCTACAATTATGGCTAAACCCGCCCCTACAATTATGGCTAAACCCGCCCCTACAATTGACAAATGTGTCATGGTATGTATGGAACATAATTTTTGACTTAACTCCCCTCATCCTTTCTCCGCATGGCTTGCTTCATTTCCCGAACTGCCCGTTCTAATCCAACTAGCGAAGCTCGTGCGATAATACTATGACCAATATTAAGTTCTTCCATACCTTCTAAACAAGCCACTGGGTAGACATTCCAATAGGTTAAACCATGACCAGCATTTACCCGCAACCCAGCCGCGATCGCTTGTTGGCATCCTTTGGCTAACAGATCCAGTTGCGTTTGGCGACTGGCTTCGTCTTTGGCTTCGGCATAAGATCCCGTATGCAGTTCAATAAACTTAGCGTTAATTGCCGCCGATGCTTCGATCTGGGCAGGATCAGCATCGATAAATAGACTAACGGGAATCCCGGCATCTTGCAACTGAGCCACCACTTCACCCAGGCGGGATTTTTGACCCGCAATATCTAATCCTCCCTCAGTGGTGACTTCCTCCCGTCGTTCTGGAACTAGGGTAATATAATCCGGTTTAACCTCAAGTGCGATCGCTACCATTTCCTCGGTTGGTGCCATTTCCATATTTAAGTGAGTTCGCACCGTCTGGCGCAAGAGTCGGATATCCCGATCTTGAATATGGCGTCGATCTTCCCGCAGGTGTGCCGTAATCCCATCCGCCCCCGCTAATTCGGCTAACACCGCCGCCGCCACGGGATCGGGTTCCACAGTGCGCCGCGCCTGTCGAATTGTGGCAATGTGGTCAATGTTGACGCCAAGGGTTAGCACTCGCGTTTTTCTCCTGAAACCGTTTTCTCTACAGCCCTTTATTGTATCTGAAAGTATCATAGAACTATCAAAACGATGCCTGCCCTAGTCTACTTATGCCTTCGCCGTTTCCAGGGATGAATCCCTATCTAGAGAATCCAGAATTTTGGTCGGAAGTCCATCACTTGCTGATCAGTATCCTGGCTGAGACATTGAATCCTCAACTGCTTCCTAAATATCGAGTTGCGATCGAGAAACGGGTTTACCAGATGAATGGAGATGATGCGCTGTTGGTGGGTATTCCTGATGTGACAGTAGAACACTCTCGTACTCCAATCAACCAAAACCAATCTAACGTGGCTGTTGCGACACCTCCCTCCACGCCAGTCACCGTCACTGTGCCAGTACCCCTGGAATTCAGAGAAGGCTATCTAGAGGTAAGAGAAGTCACCACCAAAGAAGTGGTAACAGTCATTGAGGTTCTCTCTCCCAGCAATAAGCGCCCTGGAAAAGGACGGGAAACCTATTTGGAGAAACGTCAACAGGTTTTGGCAAGTCGGACGCACCTGCTTGAGATCGATCTCCTCCGAGGTGGAAAGCCAATGCCTGTTTCTGGTGATAATATCCAAGGGAGTTACAGAATTTTGGTGAGTCAGTGCGATCGCCGTCCTCGCGCCGATTTGTATGTCTTCAACCTCCAAGATTTAATCCCAACTTTTCCATTGCCTCTGCGAACCGAAGATACAGAACCGATTATCGATTTGCACTTGCTACTTGATCGGGTTTATGACCGCGCTGGCTATGCTTTTGCTATAGATTATAACGGTGAGCCTTTACCGCCTGCTGATCCAACTACGGCTGAGTGGATTGAGTTTGCTACAATTGACTGATACAACTTGTTTGTAACACCACAAATCTCTCCATCTGAAATACTGAACAATCCTCAACTACCCCAGCTAATGCTGGAGTGATTCCCTGAGTTAGCCTCTCTTGCGCCTCTAAAGTGACAGGTTGATAATCTCGCAGCCAATCATGATTGGCTAGATACTCTGGCGTAAAGGCAGTATTGTCTAATAGCCAAAAGTCTACTCCATAGCGTTGGATAAACTGTTTCACTTCCTCTAAATCTGAACTATACTGAGCTTGAATCAGGTCAGTTGTGCGTTGGCGAAATTGACGATAATACCCCCAATGATAAGGAATCGCATATTCCCGCCCGACTAAAATAGAGCGTTGGGCAAAGGTGGGTAGATTATCTGCCTCTTCTGATACTGAAGCAATTAAACTGTCTTTGGGTTGCTGTTGGAAGAATTGATACAAAGCAGGAAAATGACCCTCTTTGTATTTGGTTAACGGAAAGGGTTCCACTAAGTAGGGATAGAAAAGCAACGCTGCGGTGATGACGCTGATTGTTAGGTAGTGGTAGATTCTAAGTTTTGAGTAGGGACGGGTTTCTCCATTATTGTTTCTTTTCACCCTGCTGTCACTAGACCTACCCTGACCAAGAATTAGACTTTTGAGTTTTTGGGGATGAAACTCTATTCTGAAAATAGCATCAAGGACGATTGTTAAAACCATCCCGGCTGATACGGATAAAAGAATGCGAAAGCTGTGTTCGGTATAACGACTAGGAAGATGTAGGTTAAATAGGAGCAGATGGGCAACGATGAACATTACGATAGATGCCCAAAAGATTTTAGTTAATACTTTTATCTGAGGAGAAAGCGATTTAACTAGCGGGAATGAGTTGGGATATTGGACTAGAATGGGTAAGAGTATTCCTAAGGTTAAAGTTGCAGGTCTAACGAAACCTACATTTAATAAACCACTGCGGGAACCGAGAAAAAAGAAATACCAGGGGTTATGACTGAAAAAATAACTGCGTCCATTTTCCCAGAATTCGGGTAATTGTTTGGCTTGAGTGGCGGTGATGACTGGATCGAATTTTCCGGGGATTAGGGCGTAGCTGGAAATGGCGATTATTGTGAGGATTAGACCTATGAATGATAGGTAATGGGAACGTAGCTTTGCTTTTTTGGGAAACGCTCCAGGGGCGCGGAGGTAAGCGCAGAGGGACGCAGGGGTTCGTAGAAGTGAGTTTCTTGTGGTAAAAATTTGTAGGATGAATAGGGCGGCACAAATTAATAAATATTGGGGATAGAATAGGGCTAGTAGGATGATTGTGGCTAGGCAAGGCAGTAGAGATTGGCGTAATAAGTAGTATAAAAAGGCGAGGAATAGGGGGTAAACAAAGGCTCTGGGTGTGGCTGAGATGAGATCATCTTTCATCCAAAGACTTTGATTGAGTAGTACTGTGGTGATAAAGCCAGCCGCAGGTACGGGTAAGAGTTGGAGTGATATACCAAAACAGTACCCTGTCGCGATCGCGCCGAGAATGGGTGGTAGGAGTTTGTTGAAGAGAAAGGGATGGATGCCTAAAGCGGCGGCGATGCGGTAAATGGCAGTATATCCCACAGGGGCGATGGATTGGAAATAATCGGCGATTAAGTCATGGGGAAATAATTCGCCATCAATAAACCGTTGCATCCAAAAGACATGCTGGCGGGCATCATCTTGAACAATATAGGCATGACTAAAGGCTTCCCGCAGGGCTAACCCACTGTAAATTGCGGCGATGGTTAAGCTTAAACTGAACCAAAATACAACCTGAACCGTTAACCCTGTTGACCTAGGTTGAGTTAAAACGTTTTGCAGAGGTTGACGTCGCATAAAATGATATTACTTTAGCAAGATGAATAAAATTGAACTTACTTGAATCATAAAACAGTAGGCAAATCAGGAACTATTGATTTTATGAGTCAGAGTAAAATAAATTTAAAACATCAATCAATATTTATAAGTGCTGTCTTGGCGCTATCCTTCACAACGGCATCGGCTGGGGAAGCGCACAGCACCTCTGTAACCCCTCCGGAGAACTCTGAAGCCACCTCACAACCTCAACCCCAGACGATTAGCCAAAATCCAGATGAACCCAGGCAAATTCAAGTCTTTTTACCCAAGCCTTCCGCCGACAATCAAACGATAGGGTACGTTGAACCCGTTACCCGAGCCACATCCCGCGTCGATGTTGCTGAATTTGCGATTGAGCAAGTTGTTCAAGGACCCACATCCGCCGAAAAAGAGGAAGGATTTGCTGACTTGATTGACTTTCGCGGCGAATCTACCTGTGGTGAAAACTTTACCGTTGATATTTCCAATGGAATTGCCCAACTTCAATTTTGTCGGACAGTCTATACGGCTGGACTTGGCGAAGATGCGGGAATCCAAAAAGCTGTAACCAACACACTCAAACAGTTCAATAGTGTTGACCAAGTAGTTATTCTCAACAAAAACGGCGACTGCTTTAAAGATATGAGTGGTAAAAATGCCTGCTTGAATTCCATTGACGGTGTTGTGTGGCGACCTGTTCCTGAGACTAAAGCATCGTCTGGGGGTGAATTAGGTCAGGTTGATAATCAACCTTGGGAAGTCGGACTTAATACCATTAGTCGTAATGGAAATGCGATTAACTTTGATGTGAACGCCAATGGCAAGTATGTCAGATATTCGGGAAATTGCCAACGCGAGTTGTTATCTAGAATTAAAGTTGGCGATGTGGAAAATGGTCAAGTTACGGATACTATGTCCGTGAATGAAAACTATTTCAAAGCTAACCGATTTCAAGAACCCGTTTTAGACTATGCTTGCACCCATAGTTAGGGGCTGCTGAATAAGTGGTGTGGTGAGGGGGAAATTCTTCAAGGCTGGAATCCTGATTAGGTTTCAGATCTAAAATAGTTGCCTTGGCAACGCTTATCGTCAAGTCAAGAGAAGCTGTAGCATAACTAATCGCCTGTATTAATTTGCCATCGTTAAAAAAATGTTCAGCAACCTCTAACAGGTCTTTGTGTTCTTTGAGTGTTTCCATAATCGATGAGAAATAGCTAGGGACTCAACAGTGAACCTCTAGTTTCTTGCTCATTGACTGAACTTGTCATCGACCTGAGGTTATAGGCTGTTTTCAGCTTATCCGATAAAGTCTTGAATGATAGGGAAGATAGGGCGGGTTTAGCTGTATCTGGGTAAGGTAAGTAACAATAATGGTGAAACCCGCCCCTACAAACCAGGTTCCCTTGAGCCAAGTGAAGGGTTCCCACCTTGCAGATTTTTCAGATTCGCGAAATGGTTAAACAACGGCGGGAGCTTGCCAACCTCGCAAATAATAGTAAATCGAGGCGTAAAACTCTTCCACAATTCGCGTCGTGACAGTCAGCGCTTCTACAGAGGGGATAAAGGATTCAATCCATTGGTTGATGGTGGATGTTGTTCCCGGTTGAACGGTAAAGAAGCCGGTCGGTTTAGCCACAACATTGTTGAGACCTACACTTCTAAACGCCTGTTGGGCACGACGGCTGTTATAGGCTGAAGTCACCAGAAAAACACGATTGTCTGCTATTCCCTGATCGCGTAATATATCTTCAACTTCTTCGGCGCTGGTGCGGAGATTGGTAGCCGTGGGTTCAACTACAATTCGGGTTTGGGGAACCCCAAACTGTACCAGTAAGGCGCGGATATCATTGGCTTCGACAACTTGGTCTTGATTTCCTTCCAGGTTAGGTCGAGGACCAGCACTAACCACGACTAAGGGGTTATTGCCAGATTGTCGATACAGTTGAGCGGCATAAAGAATGCGATCGCCCGTATCGGTGAGTTGAATTTGGGTTCGAGGCGGTTCATCGGGTTGGGTGGTGCCTTGTCCAAGAACCACAATCGCTGAGGCGGTTTGAGCCGCCGCCGACTCAGGCGTAACCACTGTTTGTTCCGTGCTAGCCGCCAACAGGTTAGAGAAAAAGGGCGTGCTGGCGAGGAGTAAGATTAGTAAGGCTGCCATAACCTGGTTCTTTGACTTATCCAGCCCTTGGCGGAGGGCAAAACCCAACAGCACGATGGAAGCCCCGACAGGTTTCAAGAAAAACGACAGAATGTTCCAAATCGTTGATACTGCATCATTGCCGGGAGAGAAAAACGCCACAACAATGAAGCCAAACAGAAATAAACCCCCAAGCAAGGTAAAATACTCCTTGGGGATTACCTTCTTAAACAGGTTGTAGAGAATAACTGCAATCAGCAGCCAGAGTAGGATTCGAGTCAGTAGTAAAAACATTGTGTTTTGACGGTGTAACGTTTGGACAGTGAGCGAGGAATTGTTACTTGTTAGTCTGACTCCTCAAAATAACAATTAACAAGTTAGGGGGGATTGGGATCAGGTTTTGTGTAACGTATCACTTGGGGAGAGCATGGTTCAAATAACCCTAACACGGGCATTATACTCGTCATTGTCCACAAACATGAGGGAGAGGGGGGAGAGGGGCGATGGAGAAGAGGGGGGAGAAGCCGTTTTGAGCCAAATTACTATTCAAGCAAAGACAAATAGCGGAAATATTTGTAAAGTTAGTCTATAAAACGAAACAGGGGCGGTTTGAGCGTGTCGCAAGTCCAACCGGAAATTCTAGTGACTGGCGGAGCTGGATACATTGGCTCTCATACAGTATTAGCCCTGCAACGGGCAGGTTACAACGTCGTTGTCCTGGATAACCTGGTCTGTGGACATCGAGAGTTTGTAGAAGAGATCCTGAAAGCGAAATTGGTGATCGGGGATGTGGGCGATCGCACTCTGTTAGACCAACTCTTCGCCAGCCACAATATTGGCGCTGTACTCCACTTTGCCGCCTATATTGCCGTGGGTGAGTCGGTTACCTATCCGGCTAAATACTACCGCAATAACGTTAGTGGTACGCTGACTCTCTTAGAAGCCATGGTCGCCGCTGATGTGAAAACCTTAGTGTTTCCCTCCACCTGTGCAGTCTACGGGATGCCTCAGCAAGTGCCAATGACCGAAGTCCATCCGCAAAATCCGATTAATCCTTATGCCACGAGTAAGTGGATGATGGAACGGATGCTAGCGGACTTTGATCACGCCTACCAGTTACGTTCCATTGTGTTTCGCTTCTTCAACGCGGCTGGGGCGAATCCTGAAGGACGACTGGGTGAAGATCATTACCCAGAAACTCATCTGATCCCATTAGTCTTGTGGACAGCATTAGGCAAACGGGACTCGATTTCCATTTGGGGAACCGACTACTCCACCCCAGACGGAACCTGCTTGCGCGATTATATTCATGTCAGCGATTTGGCAGATGCCCATATCCTCGGGCTAGAGTATTTGTTAGGTGGCGGCAAGAGTGAAATCTTTAATTTAGGCAGTGGTAACGGGTTCTCCGTGCGACAGGTGATTGACACAGCCAGGCAAGTCACCCAGAAAGATATTAAAATCATTGAGTGCGATCGCCGCCCTGGTGATGCACCGATTTTGGTGGGTAGTAGCGACAAGGCGAGGAAAATTTTGGGTTGGTCTGCCAAATACCCGGAACTCAGTAAAATTATTAGCGATGCTTGGCAGTGGCATCAACGGCGTCATCATTAGTTTAGTAAAGTATGGACAATTGCTATTTTCTTAGAAACTGGGAGTTCACATAAGTTTTTTGAAGCAGTGAAACAATTATCGGTGAATAAACACACCCAGACTGGAAAGGCTACAAACAACCTCAACTCTACCAACAAAAGGACTCTTGCCCTAGAAGCTAGACTCAGCCGTTTGGAATCCATTGTTGGGCAAATTGGCGAGGCGGTGCTTGCCACAACCGAGACGGTTGAGTGTCTGGGCAAGCGGGTTGATGCTTTGGCTGTGCAGGTGCAACACCAAGGGCATCAAGTTCAACAACAGGGTTACCAACTCTTTGCCTTGAGTGATGCGGTGCAAACCTTAGCCGAAAACCAAAATGAGTCACTCGCAGAACTTGGAGAACTCACTGAAACACTCCAACGCCTTGCGGCTGCGATCGAAGCCCAGCAGAAGTAAGTAAGCTAGGAGTAGCGTTAAAATGTTGGACGGCTTATTCTTCAATGAACCTAAGAGCATTCATGTATCGTCCCCGGCGAAATTTCCTGCGGCTAAGTGTCACGGCTGTGATTAGCCTCTTGGCAGTAAGCTGTGGTCAGAGCAAGGTTGCCCAGTGTAATCAAATGATTCAAGTGGCGAATCAGGCGGTCAGTGACGCCAAAGTCGTGACCAGTGGTGTTCAAGAGGACAATCCGCAAGCTGAGGCAATGCGACAAGCGGCGGCTGTCATGGATAAGGCTTCTGAAGAAATGAACGCGATCGAGGTAACCGACGAGACGTTGCAAGACTATCAAGCCAGTTTCGTTAGCATGTATCGCGATACGAGTCAAGCGATGCGTAATTTCGCGGTGGCGTTTGAGCAGAAAGACCGCCAAGCGGCGGAAACAGCACAGATGAGTTTACAGCAAGCAACGACTCCAGAAAAGCAATTAGTTGATAATCTTAATGCTTACTGCTCCGGTCAATGAGCAACGACGTATTTAGGGTAACTATTCTTGAAATATGCCTTGGTGCATGAGTGGCTGACTCCCAAAGCAACGGGTGGTTCTGAACTGGTGGTTCGAGAAATCCTTAAGTCCGTTGAGGCGGATTTGTATGCCTTGATTGATTTTGAATCCACCAATCCCCACAGTTATTTGTTTGGACGCTCGATTGGTACGACTTTTCTACAGCATTTTCCTGGGGCGAGGAAGGGGGTACAAAAGTATTTACCCCTGCTACCCTTAGCCATTGAACAACTAGACTTGCGGGATTACGATGTGATCCTCTCCTCCTCCCATGCTGTTGCTAAAGGTGTCCTCACCCGTCCACAACAGCTACACATCTGCTACTGCCATACACCGATGCGCTACGCTTGGGATTTGACCTTTGATTACCTCAACAGCAGTGCTATGGGGCGGGGACTCCCTGGGTCAATCACGCGGTATCTGCTGCATCGGTTGCGTCAATGGGATGTGATCTCAGCCAATCGAGTGGATTATTTTATTGCCAACTCTCGCCATACCGCACAACGGATTTGGCGCTGCTACAGGCGAGAGGCACAGGTAATTTACCCTCCGGTTCATACGGAACGGTTTTCTTTCCAGGCTCAAAAGTCAGATTTTTACTTGACGGTTTCTCGATTGGTTAGTTACAAGCAAGTGACTTTAATCGTGGAGGCGTTCAATCAACTGGGATATCCTTTGGTCGTCATTGGCGAGGGATCGCAATTGCAGGCGCTGCGCCATCTCGCTAAACCCAACGTGCAAGTCCTGGGTTTTTGTCCCGATCGCGTGGTCGAGGAGTATATGGCACAGGCAAAAGCGTTTGTCTATGCTGCCTGTGAAGATTTTGGCATTGCCTTGGTGGAAGCTCAAGCTTGTGGTACACCAGTCATTGCCTATGGTGCTGGTGGGGCATTGGAAACCGTTCGAGATATCCGGAAACATCCGGATAAGGGTACGGGTCTGTTTTTTCTAGACCAAAGTCCCCAGGCTTTGATGGAGGCGGTGGAAGCCTTTGAAGCACGAGCCACTGCCTTTAGTCCCGAACAGATACAATTAAACGCGGCTCAATTTGCGCCAACTGTATTTAGCGATCGCTACTTGACGTTTCTGGACGGCTGCTATCGAGACCACCTGTCACGATGTTGAGTCATAAATTCCAGTTTCCTGGTCGCTATTGCCTTAGCTAACCGCTTCTGGCTTTATGATCGTGACGTGTGGTGTGAAGTGAAGGAGTAAGATGACTGCCCAAAGCCAACTTATCTCCGTCAAGACGTTGCGAGCGTTCGTGAAGCGTGGTATCCAGCCCCGCGCTCCACGCAGTAGACCCAAAGGTCTGTCTCGATATCGCTTAGACGGAATTTTTGCCAAGCGGCTGTTTGATGTCGTATTTTCCCTATCGATTCTCACGTTGTTTTTCCCGATTTACCTGCTCTTAGCCATCCTAATCGCTATCAGTTCACCGGGTCCTATTTTTTATGTTCAGGAGCGAATCGGTAAAGACTATAAGCCGTTTAGCTGCATTAAATTTAGAACCATGGTGGAAAATGCTGATGAAATGTTGATAGAAATGATGACAGAATCAACCTCTGTTCGTTGTGAGTTTGAAGAAAATTTCAAGCTCAAAGAAGACCCCAGAGTAACCTGGATTGGTAAATTCTTGCGATATACCAGTTTGGATGAATTCCCACAATTTTGGAATGTTTTGAAAGGAGATATGAGTGTGGTCGGACCTCGCCCCTTAGTCCCGGAAGAAATGCATAAGTACGGGCATTACATGGATAAAATCTTGACAATAAAACCAGGCATTACTGGACTATGGCAAGTTTCAGGGCGCAATGATATTCCCTATAACCGTCGGGTACAAATCGATGTTTATTACGTGAATTTTCAAAATTTTTGGCTGGATTTTTGGCTGGTTTTGAAAACTATCGGCGTAATGATTGCTCCAAAAAATAATGGGGCTTACTGACGAATTAAACATTGGGAGCATGGGAGGATTAATCCAGAATTAAACCTCTCGGCTCAAATGCAGTAAATCAGCGTAGTATTGGGATGGCTTCGGTGTTCAATGTTATTCTCGACAGGATTTTCCTGGGTTGTGACGGAAATCAACCAAACACCGGACTGAACAACGATGACAAAATCGCGCCAGAGAGATCATCGAACTCTGACATGGTAGGCTTGATAAGTTATGAGTCAAAAGAAAGTTGATCGATGCTGGGAATTTTAGGATAATCTAAGGAATAATTTCCCTGATCCCAAAATCCAGTTGGGAGATTAACACTTTTGTCAACCACTGTTGCCCATACGCATCACAGGACGATTCAAGGATGACGCAACCCAAACGAGCGCTGATTACAGGCATAACTGGTCAAGACGGTTCCTACTTAAGTGAGTTATTACTGGACAAAGGCTACGAAGTTCACGGGATTGTCCGGCGGACTTCCACCTTTAACACCGATCGCATTGACCATATCTATGTTGATCCTCATAATCAAGTTGCCCGATTATTTCTGCACTACGGCGACTTGACCGATGGCGTAACCTTACGCCGCATTCTCGAAGAAGTTAGACCCAAAGAAATTTACAATTTGGGCGCTCAATCTCACGTTCGCGTCAGTTTTGACTGTCCGGAATATACGGTGGATGCGGTGGGAATGGGAACGCTGCGCCTGTTGGAAGCGATTCGGGATTATCGAAATCGCACAGGTATTGATGTGCGCTTCTATCAGGCGGGTTCGTCGGAAATGTTTGGTAAAGTCCAGGAAGTTCCCCAAAAGGAAACCACTCCATTTTATCCCCGTAGTCCTTATGCTTGTGCTAAGGTGTATGCCCATTGGCAAACGGTGAATTATCGCGAGTCTTACGAGATATTTGGTTGCAATGGTATCTTATTTAACCATGAATCGCCGCGTCGGGGAGAAACCTTTGTTACCCGTAAGATTACTCGGGCGATCGCCCGGATTCTCTGTGGACAGCAGAAAAAACTCTATCTGGGGAATCTAGACGCCAAGCGAGACTGGGGCTATGCTAAAGACTATGTTCAAGCCATGTGGCTGATGTTGCAACAAGACGAACCTGACGATTACGTCGTCGCCACAGGTGAAACTCACTCAATTCGGGAATTTCTGGATATTGCCTTTAACTGTGTTGGTAAGAATTGGCAAGATTATGTAGAGTTTGACCCCCGTTATTTACGTCCTGCGGAAGTCGAATTACTCATTGGTGATCCCACAAAAGCCAAGGAAAAGCTAAATTGGCAACCGTCTTTATCCTTTGAACAGTTAGTCGCCCTGATGGTAGAAGCCGATTTACGAACCTTCGGCAAATCATCGAATGGTGAAGGGGCAGACCTGTTTGAAAAACACAAAGAAAATACTTACGAACATTCCACTGCTCACGCACCTGTTGATTGAGTAAAGGTCAAAAGTACGTATTTATAAGGGCGGATGCGAGTTACTTAGAGAAGACGGTAACCAATAATGTATCAATATTATCCGCCCTGGAATTATGGATTATTCAGTGTTTTCAACTATCTAATATGACCATGAACAAGGATTCAAAAATTTATGTAGCCGGTCATCGTGGCTTAGTGGGTAGCGCCATTGTTAGATGTTTACGCGATAACGGCTATACCAATCTTATCCTCAAAACCAGCCAAGAGGTGGATTTAAGACGCCAGCAAGCTGTCGAGGATTTCTTTGCTGCTGAACGCCCAGAGTACGTTTTCCTCGCGGCGGCAAAAGTGGGGGGAATTAATGCCAATAATACCTACCGGGCTGAGTTTCTCTATGACAACTTGATGATTGAGTCAAATATTATTCATAGCGCCTATTTGTCTGGTGTGGAAAAGTTGTTATTTCTCGGCTCATCTTGTATCTATCCCAAACACTGTCCCCAGCCGATGCAGGAAGAACACCTACTAACAGGGTTTCTGGAACCGACCAATGAACCTTATGCGATCGCGAAAATTGCCGGACTCAAACTTTGCGAAAATTATTGTCGGCAATATGGGGTAAATTTCATCTCCGCTATGCCCACAAATCTCTATGGTCCTAATGATAATTTCGATTTAGCAAATTCCCACGTTCTCCCCGCCCTATTGCGGAAAACCCATGAAGCAAAAATTAATAATGCTGAGGCGGTAGAAATTTGGGGAACGGGTTCGCCGCTGCGGGAATTCTTATACGTGGATGACTTAGCTGATGCCTTAGTTTTCCTGATGAATCACTATGACGATATCCAATTCGTGAATGTGGGGACAGGGGAAGAGGTTTCGATTAAAGACTTGGCGCTGTTAATTAAGGCGGTGGTTGGTTATGAGGGTGAGTTAAAATTCGATTCCTCTAAACCCGATGGCACACCGCGTAAATTGTTGGATACCTCGAAAATTAATGCCGCTGGTTGGCAACCCAAAATTTCGTTAAAGAAAGGTTTAGAATTGACCTATCAATGGTTTGTCGAGAACTATGAGAGTATTAAAGGAAAATAGTCTGACCGATGAAGTTTAATTGCCTGTTCTGTGACCAATGACAACGAATTCATACTGATACCAAGTTGCATTCAAAGATATAAATTTCCCTCCCCCTGCTTCCCCTGCTTCCCCTGCTTCCCCTGCTTCCCCTGCTTTTCCTATCTACTATGTTTGAGCGCAACTCGGTATGAGGCGTCTAAATCAGATGTGTCAAAATCTCTCTGTATTCCTTTTCGTTCAGAGGGGTTAACTGCTTCTTTTCCACCCAAAATAGGCAGTAATCACAGTAACCATTTTCCGGTTTGAGAACTTCGGCTTTGACCATATCATGTTCACGCTGGGGACTGCCATCGGCATTTTTGAGCGCCGTATATTCTGGGTTAATTTCGTGAATTAATAAGAACTCTTTTAGACGATCAATATTGCCCCGATATCGAGCGATTGTTCCTGGCACTATCTCGGAACTTGTTTGCTGTCTTATTTTTAAGCCCTTTCTGGAAACGGCGTTGAACATTAATTAATCCTCCTTGACAACAATATAGGATAATCCCCAGCTACTCGGTGCTTTTTTGATCGAGTAGTTAGACCAGCCTAGCTTTTGGGCTATTTTCTCCGCATTTTCTGGGGTAGCAGCAGCATGCCATTCTCGGGTTTCGCTAGTCGGATCAAAAGCGCGATCGCGTGGAGATTGGCTCATCGTTGTTTTCCTCTAAATTTATTAGTTTATCACTTAGGGGAACTTATAGGTAGAGGCACCCTTACCCAAATTAATTGGCTATTGACTAACTGGCAAGTAGAGACGCGCCATGGCGCGTCTCTACTTAATTAAATCCTGAACAAATCGAGACGAACTCAAGACAGACTTGCGTAAAATCACGGTTGTGTCTAGTGGAACAAATTGGAGAACATAGAATCAGTCTTTCCTGATTATCACCTTGCGTCCCCGTCCCTCATCTCGCCCTCGTTCACGTAACTGGAAACTGGGTAAACTGACCCGAAGCTGGCGCTTTGTCGCCTCCCACTTCAATCCACGCCGACGACTTCCCACACAACTGGGGTTGGGATTACTCTTGCTGACTCTACTCTTTTCCAGCCTTACCAGTCTGGCGGGAGGCACTCCAGCAAAGCGAACAACGCTTGCAAAAGCTAGCGAAAAATGTACCGGGAATGCTTTACGAATTTTTGTTGCGTCCCGATGGTTCAATGGCTTTTCCCTATATTAGTCCTGGCTGTCGCCAAATCTATGAACTCGAACCTGAAGTTATCCAGGAGAATGCTACAGGAATTGTTTACCTGTGAGTATAATACACCCAAAACCCCAAACAGCATTGCCACCTGTTTAGACGAAAAACTGGTGCGGCATATTATTGGCAATTTGCTCTCCAATGCGATTAAATACTCCCCCGAAGGGTCTACTGTACGACTGTCTCTGTGTTGTTCGCCCAAGGAAGCGACTTTCACGATTCAAGACCAAGGAATTGGCATTCCTGAATCAGACCAAAAACGACTGTTTGAAACATTTCACCGGGCGGCGAATGTGGGTAATATCGAGGGAACTGGATTAGGACTGGCAATTGTCAAAAATAGTGTGGACGCCCACGGGAGAACGATTACCTTATCCAGCGAGGTTGATGTGGGTACAAGATTTACGGTTACGCTACCGTTAATATCCCTTTGAGTGGAACAAAGGGAACAGGGAACAGGGAACAGGGAACAGGGAACAGGGAACAGGGAACAGGGAACAGGGAACAGGGAACAGTAAGGATTTGAGACTTTTTAACATGTATTAGCACAGCGGATAGTATTTATGTCTAGGTACTTAGTAAAGGAAAATAGTTAGATTAGCTATCTACAGAGGTTGGTAAATTCAGATTCAGTTCTTGGAAAAATTCCGAACTATTTTTTAGATCAATCGTCTGGGGAAACGCAGGCTGATTGTTGATTTGCAGGCGATATGTTCCTTGCTGTAACCGTTCTAAATAATAAACGCCAGCATCGTTGGTGATGGAAAATGACCGAGTACCAGCATCCGGTTGGATGGCTTCAACTCTCGCCCCACTCACGGGTTGACCTTGGTTATCGGTGACAATTCCCGATATGGTGTAAGACTGAACTAGGGGAATCAGAATCGGTGTATAACTCCCCGCCACTACCTCCACCGCCAAGGCTTCATTGATCACTTGCCAGTCAAAGGGAAAACCCGCCGGATCAAAGTCGAGGCGATAGGTTCCAGGGGGTAAATTCATGATGATCCGATCCTCTTGGATATCAGCGCGTAATGATCCCAGAGACTGCTGATTCACTAGGAGTAAGGTGGAGTCGGTGTAGTATTTTTCCCCCGGATCAGGTTTACCATTTTGATTGCGGTCAAAAAAGGGTTGAATCAAGAGTCCGCCTTGGGTGCGGAGATAGTCGGTTTTGGTATCTCTGGGGGTAATCCCTTGCTGGAGATTGAGACTGGAGACGAGGTTTAAGCTGAAGGCGGCGTTATCGGAACTCACGGCTATCCCTTGATATCGCGCTTGTAGGCGTAAACCCGGTAAAATCGAGGTTCCGACTGAGGCGACAATTCCCGAACCGCGAGAACCGATACCATAGCCCAGTTGGGCATCCCAGAGGGGGTTCCCATCCCCCGATTTTTGGGGGGAACGATAGCGCCAAGTGAGGCTGGCTAAATAGTTATGACCATTTTGGTTACGGGTATCATAACCGAGAACGAGGGAATGACCCGTACTTAAGTTATCAGAGAAACGATAACCAAGTTCGGATTGGGTGCTAATTTCATTCCCCAATGACCGAAATTCCCATTGATTCAGGCGTTGAATCAAGTTCCACCGGAAACGGCTTTGGGTATCGACGCTGAGACGGGCAAAGGTAAAGGCGTTTTTGTTGCTTAAGGCGAATTGTACACCAGCCGCCGTTGCATCATTGGTGCTGGTATTGGCAAATAGGGTGAAACTGGGTAACACTTGCCAAGACGCATTCAACCGTTGGGCGAAGCGATCGCTAGTGAATCGGGCGGTAAAATTAGGTGAGGGTTCAAACAGTACGTTGGCGTTAATATCCCAGTCGGACTCCTCTGTACCACTTAGAACCGAGACGGCGGCTTTTAAGGGAAAGCCTTCTGGCTGAAAAAAGGCTTCTGCTAATCCCCGAAACGATTCGTCGTAAACCGCACCAGCCCCTAATGTCAGGCTATTAGAAACCCCCCAGCGCCCCATCACTCCACCTTGAACGTCGGTAAAATTGCCCAATATTTCTTGATTCAAACCCGACAATTGTCGTCGCCATCCTCCAGAGACAATAACGGCTGTTGATCCGGCGGGGATTTGTCCGGGTACATTGGAAAAAGTGGCGTCTCGAATTTCTGGGGTTTCCGTGAGTCGCCCTTGGGGATAGAGTAAAATACGATAATTATTAAACGATTGACTCTCGAATTCCACATCCTCGAAGCGGTAAACACCCGAAGAATCCACCAGAACTTCTGCGATCGCGTCATCACTTAATCCTCGCACCAAACGCACTAATGTTCCCGGTTCCGCTGTTCCAGAAATCGTGCGTCCGATTTGCGCGGCTTGTAGGCGTTGACGGGGATCAGAACCGCCGTAGAGTTGAAGTTGGGGGATAAAACCATTCCGTTGAATCGTGGTGAATCCCCAATAATCTCCTGGACTTTGACTACGCCAGAAAGGGGGTTGAGATCCAATAATATAATCCGCCGCATCCGTTTGGCGTTGAAATCGCGCTTCGGCGAGACTCCAGGTATCCGAGGAGAAGAGTTGGGGTTGATTGGCGCGGATATACCAACTTCCCCCAAAAATACTGCCAACAGCAGATACATTTCCCCGATAGTTGGGTGATTGAGTCGCCGTTCCACTCGCATCAATCCGTTGTTCGACAGCGGAAAGAGAGAACCCAGACGGGGCAATTCGGGGTAATCCTTCGGTTTGGACAATGACGTCTCGTTTTCCCCTTTGACGCCGTTGATTTAACCAGGGTGCTTGGATGGAAACCGCATAATCAATAATGTCGAATTCGATTTCCACGCCGAATAAGGTTCGCACATCCGCCACGGAAAACACTAAGCCTAATTCCGGATCAGTCTTGAGTTGACTGGGATTGAGGCGAACGACTTGGGTTGGCGATCGCAGTTCGATTTGATTGTCGGGTAAAACGGTGGCGGTTAATTTTAAGGCTTTGACGATGGCGTCATAAGGTAACAACCATTGATCAAAGTTAATCGCATTTTCCCCATTTTCTTGTCCGCGAATTAAGGTGCTAGTAATTACTGAACGGTTGTTGACTTTGATGCCTACCAGAAAGGAGGAGAAATTATCGGGAACTTGGGCGATTGAAAATTGAGTTTGCGGAAGAGTTGAGATATCTGGGTTTTGGGGGGGTAATGCTTCTGGTTGGGGTGCGGGTTCCTCGTCGGCGATGTTTTTGGGTTCCGGTGTTGAATTAGCGGAATTTAAACTAGAATTTGAATCTGCTGGGGATGGTAAACTATTCGATGTTGAATTATTGGGTTCAGCCGGATAGAGAGTCAAGTCAAGATTGACGGGATTGAATTGAATAGAAGGAGTAGAAGAATATAATTCGGGTTGTCCTGATTTATTATCAGAGATGCTGACTGAAATAGGTTGTCCGAGTTTGGCGGCGTTGGATGGTTCTATCCCTTCTGGCAAAGTCGGTAAATTTGAGTCGGAATATTCGGGTAAGAATAATTCAGGTGAACTCGGAATCGAATAAGACGCAACAGGATTTTGGTTGGGAGAGGCTGGCGTGTTGGCGATTATAAATGGATATTCGCGAACTTTATCTGCCTTGTCTGTAGTTACGTGGTGTATAATTTCTGGCGGTGAGTGAGGGGGTACGGCATGAAACATAGGGCAGATATTAACGTCTGCTGAAAGGGAATGGGATTTACAACTTGCTTTGATAAATGCGTTAGTTTTCAGGAATCGTTAGATTAACGCTGAAGGGAACTTTGTTGCTATTATCTTCACCCCAGGTTAATTCTCCAATCAGTTGATAGTTTCCAGGAGAAAGAGATGATGTGCCAGCTTGGAAATTGTTTAAGATAAGATTGCGATCGCTCTGGGCAATGATAGTACTGGCAGGCAATTCTCCACTCTTGATAACTGTTTCTCCCTGTTTCAACTCCCAGTTAACACTTGACCGGACAGAAGCATCACCTGTATTCTGAACCAGTAATTGGAGTTGGTTTTCTTTTAAATTAAAGCTAGCACTATTGACAGTTAAATTTGGAGATATATCACCTTTACGAACATAAACAGTTGTTCCCACTCGTGCAGTGATACCAAGTTTTTTACCGCTACCATTCCAGTCTTCATTTAAGGTTTCTGTAAACACCACGGCTCTATACTCTCCATCAGGTAAGCTAGGTGCAAGCAAAGCCCTCATCCGTACTCGACGACTAACTCCTGGTGGTACTGTTAATTCTTGTGGAGAAAACTGTAGATAGGAACCAAGGTAGTTGGGGCTAGAGGATAGAGTTTGAAATCCACTATCACGCTCATAAGTAAAAGGCTCAGTATAAATTCTTGCCCGCAAGGGAGTATCGGTAGTATTAATCACATTAATCATGGTTTGTGCCTGACCCCGATTGGCTTCGACTTCCACAACTAACGGAGCAGCACCTAGCTGTGCTTGAGCTGAACCTCCAAAAAGCAAAGTAGCGGATAGCACCCAACTTCCATACTGAAATGCTTTCCAAGCTGCTTGTAGGGGGGGTTTAATTTTTTTAGAAAAAAGTACCATTTTTGCCGTATTTCCGAATTGAGTATTGCTTGAAGTAAAGGGTTTGTTTCCAGGAAAAATAGTCCTGATGTTTGCCTAGAAACAAACCCATTCAATTAGGCGTACTATGGAATCACTCAAATAAGTAATTCCTTATAACGGTGTAGCGGTTAAAGTGACACCAAATTGGTAAGTTCCTGCAGGAAGAGTAGATTGATGTGCTGCATCCATATTGACAGTGAGACTGTTAGTACCGAGAGTTAATCCAACTGCAGCGACATCGGTATCATTTAAAGTGATATTGGCTCCCGCTGCAGTAGTACCCGTAGCAGTCGCTGTTGTGGTTGTGGTAGCATCGTCGTACTCAGGAGGTGCGCTTATCATTACAGGAGCGCTCATCGTTAGATCTGCAGCTCCCTGACAAGTAATGTCAACTGAACCTGCTGTAGCGCCTGTGCTGGTTAGAGTATTGGTTCCAACTGCCTGTATCAGAGTACCATCGACTTTATTTTCAAAGGTGCAGGAATTCGCTATAGTTCCATCAAATAGAACATCTTCCGTCTCAGCTTTTACCGCAGAAGTGAAACCAACAGTACCACACAGAACTAAAGTAGAAGCGATTAGGGTCTTACGAATCATTGGATTGAGTTCTCCAAAGGATGTGTTTGATTGACAATTCAATCTTATTTAGACCTACCGCCTTAATGAATCGGGTAAATTACGGGAATTAATTTAGCCTGACGGAACTAAAATCCGTGTATGTACGGAGGATGAGTGGATAAAAGTATGAGAATCCTCGCCTAACAGCCACTTTGATAAATCTGAAAACCCTCATCATGCTGAGATTTTAGAGATAGATTAGGACAACAGAGAGTATTATCTGTATTAGCAGCCATTTCTCTGTGACACTTACCGATAAACTTCGAGAAGACTTTTCTCCACCAATGAGGGGTTTGACCCCTTATCCCTTAAAATAATCTAGATATGGGGATTATCGAAGATAAGGATGATTTGTCTCTATGAAACAGGCGATTCGGGTGGTACTATCACTATTACCTCTACTGGTGCTTGGCATAAACAGCGATCGCGCTGACGCCACGCCTACTCAATGCCGTCAAATTCGCCAGGTACGCCGCCTCGCGATACAACAAGGTTTAGACGACGAAAACCTGGCTACCCTAGAAGCGCAATACTGTGACACCGCACAACCTTCCGCAGTAGAAACCATTCCACCGCCAACCGCCAGCCAGGAATGTCTGGATCTCACCATCATGACGCGACTGGCACGACTGTCTGAAGGAAATAACAATCTAGTGCGATTAGTCGAGAGTCAGCAACAATTCGCCTGTGGATTAGCCGATACCTGGGGAAGGGCTATCATTGAATATCCCAATGGACAACGGGCGAAAATCGGTGACAATTGGCAGTATCCCAACGGACAAACAGCTAAATTTGGCGCAATTTGGAACTATCCCAACGGACAAACAGCAAAAGTCGCCTCTCGCTGGTACTATCCCAATGGGGAAATCGCTAAATTTGGCACACGTTGGAGTTACCCGACAGGACAATCAGTAAACTTTGAAAATCTGGTAACCTGGGCGTGCAGTGTCATCAACCGGGATGAATGCGCCTCACGACTATTAGCATTGCGAAATACCAATGATTTTTGGAGTGAAATGGCAACCCTAGAATTAGCTTGGCAAGCTTACAGTCAATCAATTGTAGGGGCGGTAGGGGCGGGTTTAGTCACTCAGATAAGCTTTTCACCGATAACTGCTCAACAAAACCCGCCCTTATATTAGGGTTTGCTGAATAAGTCTTGTGGTAGGGAGAGGGAATAGGGAAACTGAACAACGTCTCAGAATCCACGTTTTTCAAAGCGTGGAGAAGTCAAAAACCACTACCCTTGATAGTTGGAACTTTTCCCAGCAATCGAATTAAAGTTATTCCCGTTAACCCTGCAACTAACATCCACGTTACCCCTAAACCCAGAACTTCGCTGAGAAACATCTGGGTAAAGCGGCGCAAAAGTCCACCGACAATCCAACCTACCGCTAAACTGATTGCCCAGTATAGAGTATTGGTAAAAATCCATCCCCACGCTTTGCTAACATACTGTCTGAGAACCCACCATTGCGCCATTCCCAGGATTAGCCCCAGAGTTGCGCCATCGACGACTCCATAAACCAACCGAGGGAAAAGACGCATCGTTCGGGGAGCAAACCAACCGATGACGCCAAACGAACTCAACCCCATGACTCCCCAACCGAGGAGACTGGCAATAATCCACCACCAGGCGGAGGAAAGGTATCGTCTTAAGACTAGCCATTGGGCGAATCCGATTATCGTCCCGCCGATGATCCCCTCAATCATATTAATATCGGGTCTTTCGCCAATCTCGATCCAAAATAGACTTGCCACAAAACCCAATAGCGTCACCAATAGCCACTGCAACCAGACGCTACAGCTAGTTTCGATGGGTTTGATTGGGGATTGATAGTTAATGGTTACTGGCACACCAATGACAACAACTCAGAACCGTTCAAAACGACCTAAGGAGTTCCCTTAGATCTGTAATATATATATTACTAGGTATTACCGACTCCATTGCCTCTCAAAAGACGAGACTAAAGAATAATCATGAAGATTGTCTTTAAAAAACCCAGAGTTTTTAAAGTTTTGATGAAGATTCCATTAAAATTATTTTTCTAGATAAAAGTGAAAATTTTAGATTATTATGGAATGAGAAGTCTCAATCAAGGTTTATACATCTACCAATGGATAGATTAAAGTCTTTTAAGTCTTTGAGTCTGGTAACCGGGGTATTCACGACAATCTGGGTAATGGGAATCGGCTGGCAACCCCCGCTACAAGCCCAGTCTAATGAAGATGTAAACGTTTTAACTGCCCAACTTTCACCATCGCGCGATCGCGGCGCTGGGTTGCGCGGTGCTGGATGTGGTGAAGTAACGATTACCCCCTTGATGCCCACTAACGATCAGGGGGTTTATTTGGTGGCGCTGAACTCGCCCGCAACACTTTCATGGCAAGTACCGGAAACCACTGTTACCTCCGCCGAATTTCTCCTAGTGGATCAGAGTTGGAATCCAGTGTATCAAACCATGATTGAGATTCCTGAAGCAGGCGGTGAGGTTGAAATCACGCTTCCCAATGACCTGCCTCTAGAAATGGAAATAGATCATTACTTCCAGATGGCATTAGTCTGTGATGCGGCTGATCGCACCAAAGATAATGCCATCCAAGGGGCAGTGCAGTTCATCGCCCCCGATGCTTCTATCCCGGAAGAATAACGAACGATCATCACTGAACCCGATTCATAGAACCTAGACACTTCAGGGTGTGCAATTTATGAAAGAAGCCTTTATTTCTTATTCCCGGCGCAATAAGGAATTTGTTCTGAAACTGCGGGAGGCATTTAAAAACGCTAACCGTGAGGTTTGGGTGGATTGGGAAGGCATTCCCCTAACCGCTGATTGGCGACAAGAAATCTATCAAGGAATTGAAGAATCGAATAATATCGTCTTTGTGATTAGCCCGGATTCAGTGGCATCCAAAGAGTGCGGTGTTGAGGTAGACTGTTCCCTAAAACACCATAAGCGAATTCTGCCGATACTATATCTGGATGTTGACCCAGAGGATATGCATCCAGAGATGGCAAAAGTTCCCTGGATTGACTTTCGCGAAGGGACAAATTTTGAACAGGCGTTTGCAGAACTGCTGCAAGCCATTGATACCAATAAAGAGGATACCCAAGAACATACGCGCTTGTTAGTGCAAGCCATGGAATGGGAAAAAAAAGGACGCAATACTAGCCTTTTATTACACGGAAGTGAACTGACATCAGGAGAATCCTGGCTGGTGTGGAGTTCTGAACAAAAACCTTTTCCTACACCTCTGCATCGGGAATACGTTGGGGTTAGTCGTCAATGGGTCACTCGTCAGGCAAAACGGTCAATTATTGGAGTTAGCTTGGCGCTGGGTGTGTCTACTCTCTTAGGACTTGTCGCGTTCTGGCAATATCAGCGATCGCAAAAACTTTATGTGCAAGCCCAGCAAGAACAGCTTATTGTCCAAAGTACCACCTCCGACGCTTTATTTGTTTCCCAACAAAAATTTCCTGCCCTCTTAGAATCCCTAGAGGCAGCTAAAACGCTGCAACAAGCCAACTGGGTTAGCCGAGATCCTCAACTTCATTCAACAATTTCCACGGCGTTACTTCAGTCTGTCTATTGGGTGAATCAATCCAACCAATTAGACGGGCATACAAATAAAGTTCGCAGCGTTAGTTTTAGCCCCGACGGTGAACGTATTGCCTCCGCCAGTAGTGACCATACAATTAAACTTTGGCAGCGAGATGGGAGTTTAATCAAAACCCTAGAAGGACACCGCGATCGCGTTCGAGAGGTCAGCTTCAGCCCTGATGGTGAAATGATTGCCTCCGCTAGCCGGGATGGGACGGTAAACCTGTGGACAAAAGATGGGGCGAATCTACATAGTATTAATGCCCATGATAATGATATTTACCACGTCAGTTTTTCCCCCGATAGCCAAATTATTGCCTCAGCCAGCCAGGATGGGACGGTAAAACTGTGGAGTCGAGAGGGTAAACTCCTCAATTCCTTAACTGGACATAATGCCCCAGTTATCAGTGTCAGCTTCTCGGCTGATGGTCAACGCTTGGCATCGGCTAGCGCTGATCAAACCGTGAAACTCTGGACAATTGAGGGAGAAGAATTACAAACCCTGACAGGACACCAAGGAGAGGTCACAAGTGTGAGTTTTTCCGGGGATGGTCAACTCATCGCCACCGCCAGTCAGGATAAAACGGCGAAACTCTGGACAATTGAGGGAGAAGAACTGCAAACGCTAACCGGTCACAAAGATGGCATCTGGCAGGTGACATTTAGCCCGGATAGTCAACGCCTTGCCACCAGTAGTAAAGACAAAACCATCAAACTCTGGGATCGAGAGGGAACCCTACTCAATACCCTCACCGGACATAGTAGTCAGGTATTTGGTGTAGATTTTAGTCCAGATGGGCAAACTCTAGCATCAGCGAGTGATGACAGAACCGTGAAACTCTGGAAACTTGACAATCCTTTAGTCAACACTTTACCCAAAGCCGGTATTAGTCCCAGTTTTAGTCCGAATGGGGAGTTAATCGCGATCGCATCGGGAATGGATGTCACCCTCTGGAGTCCAGAAGGCAAGAAATTGAACACCCTATCCGGACATCAAAATTGGGTGGAAAGTGTCAGTTTTTCTCCCGACGGTGAAATCATTGCCTCAGCCAGTGATGACCAAACCGTGAAACTCTGGACAAAAGACGGGAAAGAATTACAGACGCTAAACGGGCATGAGGGAATCGTCTGGACGGTACAATTTTCTCCCGATGGAGAGTATCTTGCCTCCGGGAGTCAAGATGGAACCGTAAAACTCTGGAAGCGAAACGGCGAACTGGTGCAGACTCTCGAAGGTCATCAGGGTATGGTCTTAAATGTTAGCTTCAGCCCGGATGGTCAAACTATCGCCTCCGCCAGTCAAGATGGCACTGTGAAACTGTGGCGTCTAGATGGAGAGACGTTGCATGCAACGTCTCTACAGACGATTGAGGGACATGACGCCGCCGTTGGTAGTGTTAACTTTTCTCCCGATGGTCAAATCATTGCCACCGCCAGTGATGACCAAACCGTGAAACTGTGGACAACTGAGGGCAAATTACTCCAGACTCTGGAAGGACATCGCGATCGCGTCTATCGTGTCACCTTTCGACCCGATGGTCAGTTCCTGGCTACAGCCAGTTTAGACGGTACGGTGAAACTTTGGACAGTCGATGGTACAGAAGTCGTTACCTTGAACGGACATCAAGCGGGAGTAGACCATCTCAGTTTCAGTTCCGATGGCAAAACCCTGGCATCTACGGATAGAAACGACACCATGATTCTCTGGAATTTAGAGTATTTGGATGACCAATTACTCAACAATCTCATCGCATCGGGTTGTAATTGGGCAGGAGACTATCTGCAAACTAACTCGAATTCCCTTTGTAAGAAGTCATAAGTGACTCAGTTGCGAAATATCGTGTTCCCTGTTCCCTGTTCCCTGTTCCCTGTTCCCTGACCAATAACAAAACATGGCTGAAATTTTTATTTCCTACTCCGCCCCCGATAAAGACGCGATTCAGAGAATCTATGACGCCCTCAACCGGGAGAAACGAGATATTTGGGTGAATTGGGAAGAAAGTCCTCTAACCCAGACCGAAACAGAAATTGAGGCAGCCCACACCTGTATCTTCTTTATTAGTCCCCATGCGATTCAATCGGAACGTTGTACTCAAGAACTGGAGTACGCGATTCAACGCTGCAAACGCATTATCCCAATTGTGCTGCGGGATGATCAACTCAAAGGCGTGCATCCAGAATTAGCTAGACTGAACTGGGTATTCTTCCGCGAAACCGATAATTTTAATGGGTCATTGGAGTCCCTTCTCAAAACCCTAGATACGGATTTAGACCATATTAAGGAACATACCCGCTTACAACAATTGGCGAAAGAGTGGGATAAGAAACAACGCAATAACCACCTTTTACTCCGAGGAAGTGAACTCGAAGCTGCCGAACAATGGTTGACAACCAATGCGGAAATCGAACCCAAACCCACCCAACTTCAGCGAGAGTATATTGATGGGGGACGCAAAGCCAGAACCCGTGGTCAAAGACGACTCCTGGCTGGCGTTAGTGTGGCGTTAGGCGCTTCGGTTATTTTAGGCGGAGTGGCGTTCGTTCAATATTTGAAAGCCGAACGACTGAGGATGCAAGCCTATACCGGGCAGATTATTAGCCACAGTAAAACCGCAGAAGCGTTGTTTGCGTCTGGTCAAGGCTTTGAAGCCCGATTAGCAGCCTTGAAAGCGGGACGTAAACTGCAAAATGCTAACTGGAGTCAAAAGGATACTCAGTTAAACGCCAATGTAATCACCGCCCTACAACAAACGGTGTCTTGGGGTAGAGAACGGAACCAATTAGAGGGTCATACGGACAGAGTATGGGATGTCAGTTATAGTCCCGATGGTGAATGGATTGCTACCGCGAGTAATGACCAAACCGTAAAACTTTGGCGTCCAGATGGTACATTAGTTCGTACCCTCACCGGACACACTCAGCAAGTCCGGGGCGTGAGTTTCTCTCCCGATGGGCAAACTATTGCCAGTGGTAGTTTAGATGGAACGGTTAATCTGTGGAATCAAGAGGGAACCGTGATTAAAACCATCCCCGCCCATGATAATGCGGTTAATCGCGTCAGGTTTAGCCCCGATGGTGAACTCCTCGCCACAGCCAGTAATGACCAAACTGTGAAACTTTGGCAGCCAGATGGCACGTTGGTGGGTACTTTAGAAGGACATCAGGGTGAAGTGTATGGCGTCAGTTTTAGCCCTGATGGTGAAACCTTGGCGACAGCGAGTTGGGATGGTACAGTCAAGGTTTGGACGCTAGAGGGCGAAGAACGGTTAACCCTGACGGGTCATGAGGCTGGCGTTAGTGGGGTGAGTTTTAGTCCCGATGGGCAACTCCTCGCCACCGCCAGTGATGACCAAACCGTGAAACTCTGGAATCGAGAGGGTAAGCTGCTGACAACGCTAACTGGACATCAGGGTACGGTTTATGGGACGAGTTTTAGTCCAGATGGGCAGACTCTGGCGTCGGCGAGTTTAGATAAGAGTGTGAAACTGTGGCAACTGGGTAAACATCAGCTTGTTGATACGCTTCAGGGACATCGGGATTCGGTCAATAGTGTCCGGTTTAGTCCCCAGGGGAATTATTTGGCATCCGCGAGTTCAGACAATACAGTGAAACTCTGGCAAAGTGATGGAACAGAGTTAGCAACGCTGCAAGAGAATAGCGATCGCGTCTATGATGTGAACGTTAGCCCCGACGGGGAGACGATTGTCACGGTGGGTAATGACAAACGGGTGCGCTTGTGGAACCCAGAAGGGAAACTCCTGAAGACTTTGCCAGGGGAAGAAAATCTAGAGGATGGACATCGCGATCGCATAAATCGGGTGAGTTTTTCTCCAGAGGGTGAAACCATTGCCACAGCGAGTGAGGATGCGACGGTTAAATTATGGAATCGTGACGGAACGCTACTGAAAACCCTCGATGAACATCGTAGTGGCGTCAATGATATCAGTTTCTCCCCCGACGGTGAGATGATTGCCTCCGTCAGTGATGACAACACCGTGATTTGGGATAAAACTGGCACAGTCCTCTCATCATGGCAAGCACACGAGGAACCGATCAAAGCCGTGAGTTTTTCCCCTGACGGTGAGACAATTGCCACCGCCAGTGAGGATAAAACCGTGCAACTCTGGAATAAAGACGGTGTTTTATTAAATACGCTTGAAGGTCATGATAATCCAGTTTATGCGGTAGCATTTTCTCCTGACGGTCAAACCATTGCATCCGGAAGTTTAGACGGACAGATCAAACTCTGGCAACGTGATGGCACGCCAATTGTCACCCTTAAAGGGCATCAGGATGAAATCAGAGGGTTGAGTTTCCACCCCGATAAGCAAACGCTGGCATCTGCCAGTTTGGACAACAGTATTATTTTGTGGAATTTGGAGGATGTTAATCAAACGGTTCTGGATAATCTCCTGGTTCGCAGTTGTGACTGGGTAGGGGATTATCTGAAGACTAACCCCAATGTAACAGACCGCGATCGCGCCCTTTGCAATTAATTAGGGGCTGCTGAATAAGTGTTGTGGTGAGGGGGAGCGGGGGAAGCCGGGGAAGCTGGGGGAGCTGGGGGAGCTGGGGAAGCTGGGGGAGCTGGGGGAGATGGGGGAGATGGGGAAGCTGGGGGAGCTG
The DNA here is from genome assembly GCF_040218245.1 of Coleofasciculus sp. E1-EBD-02. NCBI lineage: Bacteria > Bacillati > Cyanobacteriota > Cyanophyceae > Coleofasciculales > Coleofasciculaceae > Coleofasciculus > Coleofasciculus sp. E1-EBD-02. Next base: position 50,399 of record NZ_JAVJQN010000032.1, read on the forward strand.
GGGGAGCTGGGGAAGCTGGGGGAGCTGGGGAAGCTGGGGAAGCTGGGGGAGCTGGGGAAGATGGGGAAGATGGGGGAGAATGAGTATTGTGTAGGGGCGGGTTTAGGGATTTTGTTTTGGCTAGGGATAATAATGTTTGTTCAAAACCCGCCCTGATATGACCCTTCACGTTCATAATAGGTTGTCAAGACAACAGGTTGGTTGAGGTGGTGTCATGGCATTATTTTTAATAACATCTGTATGTGATGAAGGCATTTACGAAAGCAACTTTAAGGTTGTTGAGGCTGAATCGAAAGAAGCGATCGCTCAAGATATGCTCGATAATCCCTATCGGTGGGAACAATTTCTACGCAGTACCACTGTATGGTGGGATTTGACGTACTATGAGTATAAGTATGGGGAACCACGAGGCTGGAGTCCCAAAGAACTCCTGGAGCAGATTGATAGTACCTCTGTTGATGGAGATAGTTATTTCCAAGTCCGAATCCATGAAATTAAGACGATAGAAAAGGTTCGTGATAAATCCGGACAAGATGCTAGCTAGATAAGGTTTGCTGTCTTGTCGTGAGGATAGGTGTTAGGTATTTATAGCACTACGAGGATACATTAGGACATCAGTTTATCCCAAGAGGAAACTGCTTAACAGGGAACTCTTAACAGTAAAGAATGTCCTAACCTGTCCTTGTGCTACTATATTAGTCCATTTTAATGGACTTAAGCTTTTAGCCAAGAACTTGAGTTCTTGGCGAGTGTCGAGGCTTACTGACAAAGGTGTATGATATCAGGTCAAGGTTTATTTTGTCCTCAAATATAACTCAACCCGATCCTTAGACAAGAACCTTTTAGCGAATGACCAAGGACAAATGACCATCAACTCCTGGGACGTCCCAGTGTAGTAATATAAAGAACCGCCTCATCCGGAGGAATCCCCAAAACCTCATTCACTTGTTCATCAAAGAACCCGCCAATACCGCTCACCCCCAACGTTAAATAAATCGCCGCTAAATTCAGCCGTTGTCCCAAATGTCCCGCATCCAGATGCAGGTAACGATAAGCGCGATCGCCATATTTCCCGACAGCTTTTTTCAAGTCTGCTGTGTGAAAGAGAACCACACTGGCATCCCGCCCTAACTCTTGTCCTAAGCACAAATAATGCAATTCTCGCCGGAAGTTTTTAAAGCGGATTTGCCGCAATTCTTGAGCTTTTGGCGCGTAATAATAGCAGCCTTCGTCTAAACCCGCCACTCCAGAAATTGCCACAAAGGTTTCAATTAAACTCAGGTCAAAATAATCAGGAGAACTATCAAACCCTTGTTCGCTGTAGTGTTTGGGTTGATAGGTGAAATCGAGTAGCAATTTAAGTTCATCTAAGGATAGCGGCGCACCAGTATAAGCGCGAGTTGATCGCCGTTTGAGAATCGTATTTTCCAAGGCTTGAGGCGCATATCCTTCCCCGGTAACACTACCCCATTGAATCGGTGATGTAGTCGTAGAGATTTTGGTACAGAAGGGAAAATTATACTTATCTTCACCTAAGTTTTCCGACTCTGATTCCCCAGATGGTGGCGATTCGATTTCCTGCTTATCTGTCGGTTCAATTTGCGTCGCTTGATGCAGGTAAGCCAGCAATTCCCCATCAGGAAGTTCAGGATAGTCAACCTGTGTCGCTGACGGTAAAGCCGTAGGCTGAGAGGGGTTGCTTTGTCCCTGAAATTGATCAGCAAGGGGAACCACTGCGATCGCGCTTTCTTGTTCTGGGTTAAGATAAAGCAGATCATTCACCTTCTGATCGACAAAGCCACCAATCAGAGAGGGGCGATACCCGGTTAACGCACCCGCGAGTTCAATATTGCCCAACAAATGACCCGTATCCAGAAATACTCGACGATAGGCGCGGTCTTCATAGCGCCAAGCTGAACGATAAAATATAGCGGTGGTGATAATCGCCAGTTCCGTTGTCTCTAAGCTAGGATGCTGGAAACAAGCCTCTTGTAGACCTGACCAAACCTCGCTATCCCAAAAGCGTACTAGAGAATGGCTAGGACACTGATAGTTATACAGTCCTGGAGCTAATATAGAGGTTCCACTGGAAATTAAATAGACTTCCGCCGGATACAATCCCCCGGCTGAAGGTGCCGCCCTTAAATAAACCGGAGGTCCAATCATGGTTGCCATCTTAGCCGTTAAACCATAGCTGCACAAGAGCAACCGTGACAACCGCCACCAACTTTTACCAGGTTCCTGGGCGAACGCCTGGGGATCTTCTTTGAGATAGGGCTTCAGGTCAATGGTCGTTCCTAGTTTATACTCTTTAAAGGGTATCGGTTGATTGTCCCAGTCTAATCGCTTATTTTTGGACGCGATCGTCTCCGGATCATATTTTGTGCGCTCGTGATAATGTTGGGCGATCGATAATTGTGGGTTTGACATAGTTTTTTCAGGATAGTATTGGATTTGGCTTTTATCTAGAAGTTTTTAATATAGCTATCGTTATCGTTATCCTAATTCGTATCTGGTATATCTCGTCCCTATGCAGCATGGGTGGGGTAGTTGACTTATGAGTTAATCATTTCCAACTTCGATAATAAAACATTTCTACATAGAACACCAAACCGACTTTCATGATTATAGGATAAAAAAATATCGTCCTTTGGATACCGAGAGACCCAGTTGATTAGCCCGGATTTTGAAGACTTGACTGATACTCTCAAACCAGATTTTATATATCACACAAACTGTTATTTGTCAATTGGGATCAAGCATTAAATATAAATCTTGATAATCCTTAAAAAAAAATCAGGAAAAATGTAGCTGTCGCTACAATGCATTACAATTAATACAGGGTTTTCATCATAAATCTATAGTGACCTGATCAGACAGATTAAATTGAGAAGAGGAAGCAGAACCTTCCAGAGTCACAGAGCAGATGGAGAAGATTGGTAGAACAGAGTTACTGACTCAATATGCTAAGGGTAGACGCGACTTCAGGGCAATTGATATCAGTGAGTTAGACTTATTTGAAGCGGATCTACAAGGCATTAATTTGAATGGCTCTTACTTACAAAAGAGTTATCTGCCTTACTCTAACCTCAGTCAAGCCCAACTCCAACAAGCCCAATTGCAAGCGGCTGAGTTAAGCGATACTAAACTATGCCAGAGTAATCTATCTCAGGCAAATTTACAACAAGCGAATCTATCAAGAGCAACATTACGTCATGCCAATTTACGGGGTGCTAATTTAGCCTATACCAACTTGCAAGGGGCTGATTTAGGCAATGCTGATCTAAGAGATGCGAATTTGAATTATGCTAACTTAAGCGGTGCTAATTTAACTCAGGCGAATTTAAGTCAAGCTCAGTTAAAAGGAGCAATTTTTTTTCGCAGTCATAATGTTGATTTTTCTAATGCTTATGTCGATTGTTCAACCATTTATCCAGATGGACATCGACATGATTGTAAAGCATCGCCAGGAAATCAATTTCCTGGCTAAAAGCTAAAGTAAGCTAAAGCTTACTATATTTAATGTTCCCAGCCATTTTAGCCTTTTATATAAAAATATAAAAAATCAGCTTAAAAATTATAAATCATCATTAATGTAACAAATAATTGATAATGACTCCAAAGTCTCGAAGAAGTAAGGAATTAAAATTATCTATGTAGCTCATGACTAAGATCCGGTTTATTGATTTATTTGCAGGTATAGGGGGTATACGCCTAGCCTTTGAACAAGCAGCTAACACCTTAAACTATAAAACTGAATGTGTTTTAGCAAGTGAAATCAGTCCAGATTGTCAATGGGTTTACAAAAATAATTTCAACCATGAGGTCTTAGGAGATATCCGAGCAATTAACCAATTACCGTCCCATGACGTTTTATTGGCAGGTTTTCCTTGTCAGTCTTTTTCTTATGCGGGTAAGAAAGCCGGATTTGGAGACACGAGAGGAACATTGTTTTTTGAAATATTGAGATTAATCGATACCTGTAAACCTCAAACCTTGATTTTTGAAAATGTTCGCGGTCTTTATAGTCATGATCGGGGTAGAACTTTAGAAACAATCAAGCATGAACTTAAAAACCGAGGCTATAGCTTTGATACATTTCTCCTAAACAGTGCTAATTTCGGATTACCGCAAAACCGGGTTCGCCTGTACATGGTCGGGATTTTAGGCGCTTCGCCAAAATTTGAGTTAATTTCTGATGTAGGTCCGCCCGATTCCCATTCTTATAATTGTCAACAGCTATCCTTATTTAATCCCTTGAGTAAACCAGTTGCTGTGGCTGATATATTAGAAGATAATCCTGATTCTAAATATGATTGTTGCCGGAGTTTGTTGAAGCTCTAAAAAGTCGATTAAACAATAATTTGAATCAATTGCATGGTCTGCGGCTGATTGATTATCGTGGTGGAAATTCTCTGCACTCATGGGAACTGGGTTTACGGGGAAAATGTAGTTCGGAAGAAATTGAGTTAATGAACCGTTTTATTTTGAAGCGCCGGAATAAAGCATTCGGTCGTAATCAAGATGGTAAGTTGCTTAGTCGAGAGCAAATCGCTAGCTTTTTTAATCATCCCCATCTGGAACAGGTTCTTGACTCACTCGTGGCTAAAAAATATTTACAAATTGTTGATGGTAAATACAAACCTGTATCAGGGAACTTCTCCTTTGAAGTTTACAAGTTTTTAGATCCCCGAAAAATATCAGTCACGTTGGTTGCTAGCGATGCCAATCGATTAGGAATTTATCACAATGATCGTGTTCGGAGAATAACACCGCGAGAAGCCGCCCGTCTCCAGGGATTTCCCGATGAGTTTATTTTGCATAGTAACGATGATAAAGCGTACTATCAGTTGGGCAATTCTGTCAGTATCAATGTTGTGAAAGCTGTCGCCCGCGACGTTATTTTGAATACATTATCATGTCAACACACCAACAAAAGTCTGATGACGCTCAACTCTCTATCTGGAAAATGATTATGGGGAACATGTCAAGTTTGCACAAAATGTTCCAGCTAACTAAGGGAGTTGGGTTGAGGAACGAAACCCAACCGACAATGTTGACATGCACCGTGATTCTCGGCGCGATCGCGTTGGCTATCTTGAGTTACTCTACCTTTACAGGTAGCGCAGTTGCGGCTAATTTGCATTCCTGTTCTAATTTATCGAAGGGTAGTATTATAGCGATGCTCTCACCAGATATTAAACCCATCGAATCAACGATTTCAGAACTGATCCAACGGCAAGCGCAAGCTTGGGAAACGGCGGATTCAGATAAACTTATCGCTGATTTTGCCGAAGATAGTGTATTTATTGTCCCTGGTTCTCGATTCAGAGGTAAACAGCAAATAAAAGCAGCAGCAGAGGATTATTTTGCTCAAGTTACAGAAACTAAAATTACCGTTAATACCATAATTCTTCAGGGAAATAAAGGAGCTGTAGAATGGATTTGGCGTCAACGGAACAAAGAAACAGGTGAACTGTCAAAAGTTGAGGATGCCATTATCTTTGAACTTGACCAAGGAAAGATTACATACTGGCGAGAATATATGGATAATAAATCTAAAGTATGACAAATGACATAAGGCGAAGGACAATCCCCGCCGTTAACTTTTATAGCGGTACTAAGACAGGTTAGGACATTCTTTACTGTTCCCTGTTCCCTGTTCCCTGTTCCCTATTGGACTAACTGATGTCCTAACGTATCCTCGTCGTGCTATATTGCACCAACCTACTTAACCATGCTTAGGTCGTCGTACCCAGTGAGAACGCAGGGGACTGAGGACACGGTTAAGTAGGCGAATTTGTTCGGCTGTCCCCATACAGATGAGTACATCTCCAGATAGTAGGGAGGTTTCACCATTAGGTCCAGCAATCAGATTGCCATCGGCGCGGCGAATTGCCAAAACTAATGCCCCGGTTTGCGATCGCAAATGGGCTTCCCGTAGGGTTTTTCCAATAAAAGGACAGCTTGAGGGATCAATCAGAAACTCTTCCATGTAAAATGAACGATCAGCCCCGGTGATAATCCCATCTACAAAGTCCATGACCTGAGGTCTCAGGGCAGCCGATGCCATGCGCTTACCCCCGGTGATGTAGGGAGACACCACCGCATCTGCACCCGCACGTTGAAGCTTTTTCACGGCGTCTTCAGAACTCGCCCGGGCGATGGCGCGGATTTTGGGATTGAGGGTTTTGGCAGAGAGGATGGTATACAGATTTTCTGCATCAGAGGGTAACGCCGCCACCAAACAAATTGCCTTGTCGATACTCACCGCATGTAGAGTATTATCCAAAGTAGCATCCCCTTGGACAACAATGTAACCCAACTCCCGCGCCTCTTCTACCTGATCAGCTTGAGAGTCGATCGTGACAAACGGAATCCCCTCAGCCTTAAATTCTAGGGCAATCTGACGCCCTGTACGTCCAAAGCCGCAGAGGATATAGTGGTTGGTTAAGGTATCAATCAAGCGTCGTCGTTGCCTCAGTCGAATTCCTTGTTGAAAGTAGCCTTGAATTAGGGCTTCTGTAAAGCGATTGACAATATAACCAATGGCGATAAGACCCATTAAAATCAGGGAAATGGTGAACAAGCGTCCGCGATCGCCCAGAGGATTTGTCTCGCCATAACCAACGGTTGCCAGAGTAATGATCGTCATGTAGGCAGCATCTGACCATGACCACCCTTCCACCAGTTTGTACCATAGCGTACCAATGAGAGCGACTCCCAAGAGGGCAAGCCCACCACCAATCAGTTCTTTCCGCAAACGTTGATATTTCTCTTCTAGGGTTGAGTACACGCAGATGAATGATTGATAACTGTTCCCATCATTAAGCTATTTTCACAGTAAAATAAAATTTCTGCATTGCGTCCCTGGAGTAGAAAGAACGGATGTTCATTCCCAAAATTGGTAAACTGACCTGTTTATGCCTGAGTTTATTAATCCTGTTAACCGCTTGCAATCTTCCAGGAGAACAGTCAACCAAAACCGTGACACTCATGGGTACGCTAACCGGGAAAGGAATTCAAGAAGTCCAACAAGTGGTAGCCCCCTTTACCGAGGCGACGGGGATAAAGGTGAAGTATGAGGGAACGGATGCATTCACCACTGTGTTACCGGTGCGGGTTGACGCCGGAAATCCACCGGATCTCGCCCTGTTCCCGCAACTTGGTTTAATGGCAGACTTTGCCAAAGATGGGAAACTCGTACCCATTGAGCAAATTTTGTCACCCGCGCAATTGTCAGAAGCCTTTTCTCAGAACTGGCTCAACTTAGCCCGTGTTGATGATACCCTCTACGGTATCTGGTATCGAATCTACCTGAAAAGTTTGGTCTGGTATAGCCCAGCCGCCTTTGCCGAAAAGGGGTATCAAATCCCCACCACCTGGGATGAAATGATCGCATTATCTGACCAAATTGTGGCAGATGGGGGCGTTCCGTGGTGTATTGGTTTCGGCAGTGGTGAGGCAACGGGTTGGGCTGGCACAGACTGGATCGAGGATATCATGCTGCGAACCGTGGAACCCCAGGTTTATGATCAATGGGTGAACCACGAAATTCCCTTCACTCATCCAACCGTTAAAAATGCTTTTGAAAAATTTGGTACGATTGCCTTAAATCCTGACTATGTGGTCGGGGGTAAAACGGGTATTCAGAGTATTTTCTTTGGGGATTCACCTAAGCCACTTTTCGAGCAACCGCCTGGATGTTATATGCATCACCAAGCCACGTTTATTTCCTCATTTTTCCCCGATGATGTGATGTTGGGAGAAGATGTTGATATTTTTATACTTCCCAGCATTGATCCCGATTTAGGTGTGCCGTTGTTAGTGGGGGGGCAAATCATCGGTATGTTTAATGATACCCCAGAGGCACGGCAGTTAATGGAGTATTTGATTTCTGTGGAACCCCATGAAATTTTAGCCGGAATCAAAGGGTCAATCTCACCCCACAAACAGGTGAGTTTAGAGGTTTATCCCGATCAGGTGACTAAACGTCAAGCGAAACTCTTATTATCTGACGATGAACTCATCCGCTACGACGCTTCTGATCTGCTTCCTGGAGCCGTAGGCACGGGGACATTCTGGACAGGTATTATAGATTATGTTTCCGGGCAAGATTTGGATCGGATTTTGCAGACTATTGAGGCAAGTTTTTCGGATGCAAACGGTAACTAGGTTGGTCGAAATAAGTTCAACACTATTAAGTTATGTAAGTAGTCCTCAAACCCTTTCATACTCTTGCACCGCTATCAGGAAAAATGTACTGTAGCTCCCCCTGCTCCCCCTGCTCCCCCTGCTCCCCCTGCTCCCCCTGCTCCCCCTGCTCCCCCTGCTCCCTCTGCTCCCTCTGCTCCCTCTGCTCCCCCCACAGCAACCAGACGCCAGAGGGGTGAGTCGTAGGGGATTTCATTCTCATGGGTGGAAATAGGTATAAATATCTTCGGCTAAACGCGAACCAATTCCCGGAACTTCAGCAAGCTGTTGTACCGATGCTTCTCGAATATAATCAATAGACCGAAAATGTGCCAATAACTGTTTTTGACGGGCAAATCCTAATCCGGAAATCTCATCTAAGCGAGAACGGCGTAATGTATCACTGCGTTGCTGGCGATGGAAACTTACGGCGAAACGGTGCGCCTCATCGCGTAAACGCCGTAATAATTGCACCCCCGGTTGTTCAGCGTCGGTGGGGAGGGGAAAGGATTCACCGGGGAGAAAAATTTCCTCCCGTTGCTTGGCTAAACTCACCACTCGGACTTTATCCAACAGGTTCATATCCTGTAATACCGCAACCACGGCGGAGAGTTGTCCTTTACCACCATCAATCATAATTAAATCCGGGAAATCATTAGAGATTTTTTGTTCCCTGGAAAGGGCGGGTTTAGTTAGGTTATCGGTTTGTGGCGAAATGGTATCAGTCAAACCCGCCCCTACATCGGGGTTTCCCTGGTGGTTGGGAAGGGCGGGTTTAGTTAGGTTATCGGTTTGTGACGAAATGGTATCAGTCAAACCCGCCCCTACATCGGGGTTTCCCTGGTGGTTGGGAAGGGCGGGTTTAGTTAAGTTATCGGTTTGTGGCGAAATGGTATCGGTCAAACCCGCCCCTACATCGGGGTTTCCCTGGTGGTTGGAAAGGGCGGGTTTAGTTAAGTTATCGGTTTGTGGCGAAATGGTATCCGTTAAACCCGCCCCTACATCTTTATATTTGCGAAAACGGCGACGAATGACTTCGGCTAAACTGGCAAAATCATCGGAATGACCAATGGTTACCGTAGGATTTTTTATCTTATAGTGACGATAATGTTGCTTGGCTGGCGTTCCATTAATAAACACCACCTGAGACGCTACCGGATTCGCCCCCTGAATGTGAGAAATATCATACCCTTCAATCCGATGGGGTAAATCCGGTAAATCCAAAATTGCGGCTAAATCTTGCATCGCTTGGCTATTGCGGTCAGCGAATTTCTGCGTCCGTTCTAACTCATACTTCGCATTCCGTTCCACCATTTCAATTAATTCGGCTTTGGTTTGGCGTTGGGGAACGATAATTGTCACTTTCCGCCCTTTCCGTTCACTTAACCATTCTGCCAATAACTCGGTATCGGTTAACTCATGCTGGACTAAAATTTCACTGGGAATTTCTACCGCGTCAACGGTTTGATAATGGTCTTCTAATACTCGTTGTAAAATTGCCCCTAGTTCAATTCCCCCTGATGGAACTTCCGCAAAAAATCCCAATCGTCCGACTAATCGACCCGCACGAATCTGGAATAATTGAATACACGCATGATGGGCATCTGCCGAGAGCGCGATCGCATCCCGTGATACGGTATCATCGGGTAGGGCAACTTTTTGGTCAGCACTGAGGGCGTTCAACCCTTTAATCTGATCCCGAATTTTCGCGGCTAACTCAAAGTTCAGCGATTCCGCCGCTTGTTCCATATTTTTGGATAGGATATCAATCAGTTCCCCCGTTCGTCCCTGAAACACCATCGCCATTTTTTGCACCATCTGGCGATACTCCTGCGGTGAAACAAGCTGTTGACAAACCCCAGGACAACGCCCAATATCATAGTTAAGACAAGGGCGGTCTTTAAACAGGGGACGGGGGCGCTGACGTTGGGGAAAAATCTGCTTGAGTAGGTGTAATGTACTTCGCAGCAACCCGACATCGACGTAGGGACCATAATAGCGATCTTTTTCCTTTCTCAGGTTCCGCTTGCGGGTAATAAAGATACGCGGATAGTCTTCTGACCAAGTAATACAAATATAGGGATATTTCTTATCATCTTTGAGCAGCACATTGAAATACGGCTGATGCTGCTTGACTAAATTCGCTTCTAATGCTAGGGCTTCGGCTTCCGTATCGGTAACAATAAACTCAATCTCCGCCACCTGACGCACCATCATGGCGATACGGGGACTCAGGGGTTGAGTGTTACGGAAATAGGAACGAACGCGCGATCGCAGCTTCTTTGATTTACCAATATAGAGGATGCGATCGCTCCCGTCACGCATTAGATAAACCCCAGGTTCAGTCGGGATTTCTTTCAGGCGACGTTCTAGGCGATCGGGATTATTGACTAGAGGGGTTACTTTAGCCGAGGATATCACAGATACTGATCATCTCGCTTACTCATCTTATCTCTATGATAAAACCTTTTTTTAATTCATGAGACCTGGAACATTTCATTAGGACAAGAGGTCAAAGGGGAAGTCTGACAATTCAAATGCTTAATCTTTTAACATCTTGTCACAACTATTAGGAGTTTTATCAATGAAAAAACTACTCATGATTGCCGCCAGCCTATTTATCATATCAGCAGAATCGGCTCAAGCTTGTAGTTGTATGCGAGCTACCCCTGAGCAACATTTTGAATCGGCTAATGCTGTCTTTTCGGGTCGAGTCGTTAATGTAATTACTCCTCGTCGGACTCACCAACGTCCCCAATTCTCGTTTCCGCAAAAACGAGTCATGTTTGAAGTGTCCGAAGTTTGGAAAGGACAAGAAAGACGCCGATTAATGGTGATGACATCCGATTCCAGTGCGAGTTGCGGTTTCAATTTTACTGAAGGAGAATCTTACCTCGTCTATGCCTCACGTTCAGATAATCGCTTAACCACATCCCTGTGTAGTGGCACAAAACTATTAAGCCAAGCCCAAGAGGACTTAAGGATGTTAGAAGACCCAGAAAGCCCATCCAATACTGTTGCGTTTAACACCTTAGAAAAAAACTGGAATAGTGGACTAGAAGAACCCTTTGAGACAATAATTCGCGATCAAGGGACATGGGAGCAATTTTTTGGGAATCTTCATTCAATTGATATACCAACACCATCAGTACCTGAGGTTGACTTTACTGAAAACATGGTGATTGGAGTTGGACTAGGCAATAAACCCAGTGGTGGCTATAGTGTTGAAATTAAAGATATTCTGATGAAGGATGATAAGCTGGTGATTAACGCTGTAGAACAGCAACCGGGACGGAACTGTGGCACAACAATGGCAATCACTCAACCGTATCACTTAGTTACGGTAGAACAATCAGATTTACCTGTTCAATTTAATCGTAAAACTGAAATAGTGAACTGTGAGTAATGTCAAGAAAGGAAACAGGCAACAGGGAATAGGGAACAGGGAACGGTTTTGGTCTGGTGGGTTACGGCGGATAGAATATTTAGCGGTTATTTCTTTGATTAAATATCCGCCTAACCCACCCTACAATTACTGTGAGTAATGTCAAGAAAGGGAATAGGGAACAGGGAACGATTTTTCCATGACTTAAACACCATTACTCTGCTGTATCAGTCAAAAATTGTATTCGGTTTGCTGATATCCAGATTTCTGACGAAAACTCTGCGTAACTCTGCGTTTACCTCTGCGTCCCTCTGCGTTAAAAAAATTCCATGCTACCGGACTTAATGTCAAATAGAGAAGGGTTTGGTGGGTTACGGCGGATAGAACATTTAGCGGTTATTTCCTTGATTAAATATCCGCCTAACCCACCCTACAATTACAATAAAGTAATTAGGGCTTAATCAAAGCGTTTTCTATCCTGTCTACCATGAATACCCCAGCCCACATCATTATTAATATGCTATGCCTAGGACGTCAGGATACTTCCAGTATTCTTACTCCAGTCATCATCGGTGCATTACTCCCTGATGCCCCGATGTTTGTGTTTTACTTTGTGGAAAAAGCGATTAAGGGGACACCTGAAATGAAAATTTGGCGAGAAGCGTATTACCAAGAAAACTGGCAAAATTTTATTGATGTTTTTAATTCTATTCCCCTAATTGTCTTTGGCTTAGTTCTTACCGGCTGGTTGGGTTCCCAGATTGGTATAGTCTTTTTCTCCAGCATGTTTCTACATATTGTCGGTGATTTTCCTCTGCATCATAATGATGCCCATCGGCATTTTTTTCCGTTTTCCAATTGGCGGTTCCAGAGTCCGGTTTCCTATTGGGACCCGCATCATTATGGCACTATTGTCACTATTCTGGAAATTCTCGCTGTTATTATAAGCTGTGTTGTGCTAGTCCAAAGTTATCAATCGATGACAGGTCGAATTAGTGTTGGGCTAATTGGGATTTCCTATTTAGCCTATTTTCTTTATGTTTTTACGGTTTGGGTTTAGAGTTGATAATCAGCCTTACTCTTCTACGCTTTTAATTCACTCAATCACCTCAATCATTGCTGAAAATGCCGCTAGCTTCTGGGTGTCTACGCCACGAATCCCGCGTGAAATTTTAATCCCAGCCCCACGGGAGTGGCGATCCAAATCATTGACAAATGCTTCCATTACTTCCACGGGTTCATCTTCGGCTAACAGTAAGGGTTGACGAGAATCGGCTTTCACGGTTCGGGCAATTTTCTGCACGCCCTTCAGCGCATCCCGCAAAGGTTCTGTACTGGCTAATACTAATAGTTCCACAAAACCAACTCCGTCTAAAATAAAGTGAAAATCATCTTCCGTGGGTGGGTTACTTGGAGGTGGTATAATTAAATGCTGTCCAGGTGTAACTAATGCCGCATCTTCTGGGGCATCCCAATAGGGAAATAACACTACAATATCGCCATTAGAACCGATCGCTAATACTCCCACATAGATGGCTTGACTCTCGTGGTTTTCTACCTCTATCTGAATTTCCGTGTTCTGTTTAAAGCTAGTCTTGGCAATGGTTGTGGGAATTACCCCGGCATTTTCCGCCGCCCGACTCCCCGCCCGAATCCCTAATCCGCCGCCCGCCACAGGCTGAATCGTCATCGCCACATTTAAGTTAGAGGTATTGCTGTTGAGAACCAGATGCAATATCCGCCCCGCCAGTAACGCCTTTAAACGGGGGCGCAGGCGATTAACTGCGGCGGCTACCGACTCTCCCAACATGCCAAAGGAATCGGGAACCGGAATTAATCCCGCCGTAAATACCCCTAAACTGCCCACGGGGGGTAATGGGTTCATCCCTTGGTGTTGCGCCTGGGGGATAGCCTCATTCGTCATCCGCCCGATAATATAATCCACCACAGCCTCTTGATTCATTGGCACCACCGTTACCCGACTCACCGACTGTAGGGCGGTGCGGGCGGCTGAAATATCCTCTCCCAGTGAGGGATGAAGTCCCACTCGTAAGCTTAAATCAGCCGGAACGCCTCGTACTCGTTCCCGCATTAACATCCCCTCTCCGGGAATTGCCCGCCCTTGCGATCGCATTCTCCCATACCCCACTAAACCAACCCGTGAGGTTTGTTCCACTTCCCCCTGAACTTGTCCCTGTTGATTCATCAACGTAAAAATCGCCCCCTCTTGAAACGCATCCAAGCTTTGAGACGAGACTCCCCCCAACCAAAACTCCACGCGATCGCCCTCTATGTTTCGTACCACAGCTTCAGCGGCTGGGGTTGAAGCGTTCAAAAAGTAAATCGGTTCCTGTTCGCGATCGCTCCCTGGTTTCACTTCATAAACTGGATCTTGGATAATACCCGACGAATTTGCCACATCCTTGGTACTCCGCGCCAAATTCACAAATACCGTACTCAACGGTTCACTCATCGGTTGTTGCCAAAGATATCGCGTCAGTAAATAGGTAAACGCCCCCGCATGAAAATCCCCGAATGGTGCATCCGTCGCCAATTGGTTTTGCGCTGCTGAACCCAACGCCACACCTTTAGCAATCCCCTGCTGACGCCGTTGCTGAAATTGTTCTGGGGTTATATTCAACCGCGATAACCACTGCTGCTGATACTCAAACTCCTCCTGACTGGCTTGATCATCCCCACTCCCCTGGCGAGATGGAACCGCCCTAACTAAAAAGTTTCCCCGCAATCCCCCCCCAGAATGGCAGCTATCCATGACGACGGTAACGTTTTCGGTGTCCAAGGCGGACATCCACAAAAACAGAGTTCTGCCCATAATATCCCGCACCTTCCCCGTCTCTTTCCCGGTTTCAATCTGACGATTATTGGGAACTATAGTGCTATTCAAATCATCGGGATTAATCGGGTTGGGGTCAATCACTCGTGAACCATGTCCAGAGTAGTGAAAAACCACCACATCTCCCGGTTTTGCCTGTTGAATTAAATGGGCTTCCACCGCATCGATAATGCCTTGACGGGTGGGTTGAATCGGGGTTTCATCAGTCACCATGAGAATATCCTGGGGATTAAACCCAAAGCGTCGCACCAACAATTCATACTGCAACTCCACATCAGTTAAACATCCCTGTAATGTAGGGATAGGGGCGGGATAATTGTTCACGCCAACCAATAACGCCAATTTGCGGGGAGTGCTTTGGGCGAGAACTTGGGCGTAGCGATTTGCTTGGCGGATTAAGTCCAATTGGCTCAAACCCACCGTAGCGAGAGTTGATCCGGCTATTTGGAGAAAATGACGGCGCTTGAGTTTCGGCATAATCTAAATCGGTCTATGATCGAGTAAGACGGGCATGGGGGGCTGACGTTTCCCCGCACCGGGAATTCTGACAGACAACTACAGAAAGAGCGATCGCGCTTTTGTTAAAAGTTATAATTCTAACCAATCCGGCAGGTTCTCACCCATCGCCGCTCTGGGATAGAACGTTGTTGATGTATTCCCCTATCTCTGAATTGTTATAGGTTATGCACTTATAATTACGTTCTGTAAATATTTCTCAAATCCTTGCCAACCCCAAAAGACGTAGCTTGCCGGGATAGAGGCGAGTATTACCAATAACGAATGACAAATGACAAATGACAAATGACAAATGACAAATGACAAATGACAAATGACAAATAACGATGAAAAAAGTATTTTTTTTACTCGGTGAACTGAATGACGATGACATGGATTGGATGCTCGCTGTGGGACACCGAAAGGAAGTTACCGCAGGAACCCTCCTCATTGAGGAAGGTAAGCCCATCGATACCCTGCTGATTCTGCTAGAGGGAACGTTATCCGTGTCAGTTTCTGCCTTGCAAGGCAAGACAATCGCTCGCTTAACCAGTGGTGCAGTTGTCGGGGAAATGTCTTTTGCCGATACTCGTCCGCCCTCAGCTACGGTTCAGGCGGTGGAACCCTCTCTGATTTTATCCATTCCGCGTCATCATCTCCTGGAAAAACTGCAAAAAGACCAAGGATTTGCCTCACGCTTCTATCGTGCGATCGCGATTTTTCTGTCTACTCGATTACGGGGTACGGTGCGATATCTGGGTTATGCCAAAACCGATTGGCTTAAGGACGAGAATGAGACTGAAGAGTTATCCCAAGAAGTCGTTGATAATGTACCCCTTGCCCAAGCCCGATTCGATTGGTTACTGAGGCGTTTGCGAAATAATGACCATGCGGTGCTTCCAGATTGATGGGGACTCCAGGTGCGGGGGGGTTGAGAACTGTAACCAAATCCCTAATCACCTCTTTTCATCTCTTTTGATTTGAGGAGATAATAGAGTGAAGACTGTATCAGTAAACGATATGGAAACACCGGAAGTAACAATGAGCATAGGAGACGCGGCTAAGGAGCTAGGTGTCTCAGTAATCACACGAAGAAGGTGGGCAGACTCAGGGAAAATCCGTTCGGAGCGCTCACCTTCAGGGCAGAGAAGATTTTTTCTAGCCGATATTAAGCGCATTACACCAAGAGAGCTTGGGACTCTAGATGAGCGCATCACAATCAACTATGCGCGTGTCTCAAGCCATGACCAAAAGCAAGACCTCATAAGACAAGCACAAGTTTTAGAAACTTTTAGTGCAGCTAATGGTTTAGCACACTAAGTACGGAAGACCCGGATGTTCAATAATGCTATTAGGATTTAAAACCGAGCTAAAACTCAACAACAAACAGCGAACCGCATTAGCTAAACATTGTGGCGTTTCCCGCCATGCGTGGAATTGGGGTCTAGGTTTAACCAAGCAAATACTTGACCACAACCGGGACACAAGAGAGGATAAAATCAAGTTCCCCACTGGGATTGACTTACACAAGTGGTTAGTAGCGCTGGTTAAACCCATCTGCCCTTGGTACTATGAGGTGAGCAAATGCGCCCCCCAGTTTGCGCTTAGACAATTAGCCCAAGCTTGGAA
>NZ_JAVJQN010000045.1:0-52820 GCF_040218245.1 Coleofasciculus sp. E1-EBD-02
AATTAAGCGCAAGGGGTTAATTTTAACCTTGCTGATGCGACTCAAGCAAGTCTGTAATCATCCCGCCCAATTATTAAAAGAGAAATCCTTAAAAGACGCCAAGCGTTCGGGGAAATTACTGCGGTTACAGGAAATGTTAGATGAAGCCATTTCAGAAGGCGATCGCGCGTTAATTTTTACCCAGTTTGCGGAATGGGGGAAATTGCTGAAACCCTATTTAGCCAAACAATTTGATCAAGAAATCTTGTTCCTCTATGGCGCAACTCGCAAGAAGCAACGGGAGGAAATGATTGACCGTTTCCAAAATGACCCCGAAGGACCCCCGATTCTAATTCTTTCCTTAAAAGCAGGGGGAACAGGACTCAATTTGACGCGGGCGAATCATGTTTTCCACATTGATCGCTGGTGGAATCCGGCGGTGGAGAATCAGGCGACAGATCGGGCGTTTAGAATTGGTCAAACTCGCAATGTACAGGTGCATAAGTTTGTCTGTACGGGGACGCTGGAAGAACGGATTAATGACATGATTGAAAGTAAGAAGCAGTTGGCAGAACAGACGGTAGAAGCGGGTGAAAACTGGGTCACGGATATGGATACGGATCAGTTGCGATCGCTGCTATTGCTTGACCGCACGGCGGTGATTGATGAGTAAGGGAGGAGTGCGATCGCATACAATAGTAGCAAATATTACCATTTTGCTTATTGCTATTTTCTGTTCTATTTCCATGTCGCATAAACACAGTATTCAAACAGTTCTTTCTTGCTGTTTCGCTTGCGAATAACTTGACTGCCAATATTGATATATCCGAGTTGGTATAAGAATTCTTCCAAAAGCTTTTCTGTTTTGACCGGAATCCCATAGAACGAAGAATTACCGACAATGTATAAAAGCACTGCATTATCCTGTAAGTTGTGACGCAAATTATCAACATGTAAGTACATATCATAGAAATATTTCTCGACATATTTTGCCATAAGCCGAGCATTCTTGTTTTCTGATTCCCCGATTTTGGAAACAATCTTATTCAGCGAACCTGACAATTCGATTCCATTAGAGTCCCAATTCTGTAATCTACTCGTCGCCACACCCCATGTTCCCCCAATAGCTTGCCAGTCTATCTCACCCGCTTCTTTGGCAGTATCTAGAAACTTTGTCCAATACATATACGGACGAAGTTCACGAATGTAACTCATCCGATTGGGGTAAGGTGGTGAGGTTACAACATGAGAATATTTCACATCTTTGGATACAGAGTATCGTGAATCAGCATAAAATACCGTTGCTTTACCTGTTAAAGGGTGACTGATACTATTAATTATCGCTGCAACAATAACTTGATAAAGCTGTTCAATTTGTTCAAATTCATACCGAGTAACTTGCTGATTAAACGACATAGAAACATGATTAAATGCGGCGGAAGAGGTTTCAATCACTAAACGGCAAAAAGCGACCCATGCTAACGAAGAAACATCACCCTCTTTCGGTTCACCAAATTCGCTGACCAAGGCTTGCCGAAGTGCTGCTAGAATTTTCAATGTATGTGTACTCCACCAGCGAGTAATGTTATAAATATTAGGAATCCAGCACTCTTGATCAATCAGACCTTTGCATTGATGAATGGTTCTTTTAATTCTCTGATTCAAGTCATTCAGTTCCGAGACCGAATAATTCCGGCATTTGGCATTACCCAGCCAGATCAGAAATTGATTAATATCTAAACAATGAGCTTGTAATCCCTGTTCAGCAGCAACTAAACCTGTTGTTGCTGTTCCAGAGAAAGGGTCAAGGATGAATGATTCAGGGGGAATCTTGTGAATAATCTCTGACACTAATTTTACGGAGTAAGCAGGAGTTAGTCGTAACCATCCATGCCGTCCCAGTTTTTGGTTGTATTTAAAGGTGTAATCTGACCTTTGCTTAACCTTAATAGCCATTACTCAGCACTCAGCAATGTTTCCAGAACCTCATGGATTTCATGCTTAATATCATCCGATTTCCTCTGAAAAAAATCTGCCAGATCATATCCTAGCACCTGTTCACAAAAGGCATAGAGTGAAATTTTTGGATCACCATTCATTGTGCCAATCAGAATTCCGCAACGGTTGTTGCGATATCTCAACACAATATCTGAATCTATTTGTGCTGAAAATATGGCAAATACCGGAAGATAATCATTTGCCCAAGCCACTGTAGCATTGTCTATGTCAGCATAACGAATCAGCCCCGTAGAGGACTTTAAATTCTTGAACTGAGAAACCTTTATTTGAGTTTCCCTGACCAAACTTTGGGCGATAGTCTTTGCATTTTCTAATCGGTTGAAGAAAGGTTTCTAGATACTCCTGTTCATCTGGCACATTATTGGTCATTGATCAATTGATATCATGTCCGGCGAAACAGTCATCATTTCCTTTTCTCTGGCAACCTTATTTCTTCCCTTCTGCCTTGGAGCCTTCTGCCCTCTACCTTAAATTGATGCAATTTTAGGGGTACGATATATTGTACCCCGACTAACTTAGGGATCGATCCAACGATCATCCGCTTTAATCAAATTAATTAACTCCTCAACTCCCTGATCTTCCGGCACCTTCTTAATCTCCTCCCGTCCCCGATACAGGGAAATATAACCCGGTTGCTTACCCACATAGCCATAATCCGCATCTGCCATTTCCCCCGGACCATTGACAATACAACCCATCACGGCAATATCTAAACCGGTCAGGTGTTTCGTCGCTTCCCGAACTTCGTGGAGTACGTCTTCTAAATTAAACAAGGTGCGCCCGCAGGATGGACAGGCGACATATTCCACCATCGTTTTCCGCAATCCCAAAGCCTGGAGAATGCTATAGCAAACGGGGATTTCTTTTTCTGGCGCTTCCGTCAGGGAAACGCGAATGGTATCGCCAATCCCTTCCGCTAATAGCGTACCAATACCCGCTGTAGACTTAATCCGTCCATATTCTCCATCACCGGCTTCTGTGACACCCAGATGTAAGGGGTAATCCATCCCCAACTCATCCATGCGCCGTACCATCAACCGATACGCCGCCAGCATGACGGGGACACGGGAAGCTTTCAGGGAAATCACCAGATTGCGGAAGTCGAGGGATTCACAGATTCGGATAAATTCCAGCGCTGATTCCACCATCCCTTCTGGGGTATCGCCGTAGGTAAATAGCATCCGTTCCGCCAGGGAACCGTGATTCACGCCGATTCGCATGGCTTTCCCTTGATCCCTGAGGGAAATGACTAGGGGTGCTAAAGTTTCCTTAATCTTTGCCCCAATTTGTTCAAATTCAGCTTGAGTATACTCCGTGCGATCGCTCTTTGGTTTCTCGAACACGTATAACCCTGGATTGATCCGCACTTTATCTACATGCTTGGCGACTTCTAGGGCGATTTTCATCCCATTGTGGTGAACATCCGCTACCAAGGGAACATCTTGGTACGTCTGAATCAGCTTCTGCTTAATTTGGGCGAGGGCTTTGGCGTGCGCCATACTGGGAACCGTGACTCGGACTATCTCACAGCCAATTTCATGCAAGCGGCGAATCCCAGCCACTGAACCCTCAAGATCTAACGTATCTTCATTAATCATTGACTGCACCACCACCGGATGTCCGCCCCCAATCGTGATATTCCCGACGGGTACCGGGCGGGTTTGGCGACGGTGGATAACGGTATCTAATGCTGGGGGTTTGGCAGCCGTTTGAGGGGTTGGAAGTGTTTGCATAACCTATCGGGATAATTTCTCTAGCTAAACTATCTGTATGTTCTCTATTCTCCCAGATTGCCACAGTTGGGGCGTTTTTGGGTTAAGGCAAGAGAAAGTGCGATCGCGTTGGGTAGTGTTAACGTAGGCTATATAGCAGATGGCAGAAGATTGATTATTGATACTTCGCCGTTTCAGCCGTTCACTATGTCCTAACCTGAATGGCACTGAAATCAGCCTTGTTAGATCGCCAAAACCTTTGATATACCGTAGGGTGGGTTTCGACTTCACAAGGGTCCACCAGCATACCAGTCAGTGACATTCGTCCTAACCTTAATGGCAATCGCGATAACTAGCCATAGCCGCTAAAAATAGGGATTTGCCGTGCCACGCCTGGTGATGGTACTGCGTATGATACCAATTCTCCTGCTCACGCTGTAGGACAAGAAATCATGAAAAGCTTTTCAATAACAAAAAATTTGTTTATTAATGCACCGCCGAGTTTACTCTTTGAGACGTTGACAAATTCAGAAAAGATTATCCAATATTATCCTCTGAAAGAAGTTATATCCGATTGGCAAGTTGGTAGCGATATTATTCTTAAAGGAAACAATAACGGTAAAGACTTTATTGATTTTGGTAGAATTGAGGTCTTAACACCTAATCAGAAATTTCAATATACATATTGGAGCGATAATCACGGTACAGATAGAACACCAGACAACCAGTTGACTATTTGTTACACTCTTGATGAAGTTGAAGGGGGAACGAATCTTCAACTGGAACATACCAACTTAAAGTCTGAACAAATGTACTCTGAAATGCTTAAAGTTTGGGATTTATTACTGTCGGGCTTAAAAAGTTTTGTAGAATCAGGTCAACTCAAAAACAGAGAATAGTAAATAATTAATGTCCTTGACACCCTGTAACTCAGTTAACAAAAATTTATGTCTATATACTTATTTACAGCAGATTTCAGGTTGATGAGGTACAGTCTCTAAGCAAGATCCCCCATTTCTTGAAGAAGTCGGGATCTGTCTGTGTACCTCACTTACTTGAAAAGCGCTGTATCATCATTCCTATCCTCTCTTTTGACTGAATCCTGAATTCTAAGTTGCCATGTAGTGGACAAAAGCAACACGCTTTACTCTCAGGGGAGTAACGGTTATAACTCTTTGCCCACCTTACATGACATTGGCTGATTGAGATTGGTGCAAGACGTGAGTTTAATCCAATTTAAACTAATCGGGAAAATCAGGGATCACCCACTTGGGAGGTTCCATCATTTTCTTCCGTCGCGCCTCCTCAGCTATCTCATACATTTTATCCAGTGACGTCTCATTGATAAATGTTGAGGCTTTAGCCGCATACTCCTTGTGGGGACATTTATCACCCAATACACAACCATTGACGCAGGCTTCAGCACAGTTTATGGTAGGTTCCACTTCTCCCCTCCTTATTTCCAGCTTCGTCGGACAATTTTAAACGCTATATCCTATTTCTCTATATTTACAAATTTTAATGCATTTAACCGAGTCTGGGGAATATAGTCTTATTGTTTGACAACTAGCCTATATTTTTTTATAATTTAACGTTTACTATTCTTTGACCAATGACAAATGACAAATGACCAATGACAAATGACCAATGACGAATACCTATCTCAACCGCTTCTTTTCCCCTTGATAGCGTAGCCACTCACCCACAAAGGCAATTGCCCCAGATGCGCCAATTAAAATTACACTCAAGGCATTAATATCGGGTTTAACTCCAGTACGAATGCGGCTAAAAATTTCCATCGGTAGCGTTGTCGATCCGGTTCCAGCCGTAAAGCTAGCAATCAGAAAATCGTCCATACTCAGAACAAAGGAAATTAAACACCCCGCAATTATGGCAGGCATCAATTCGGGCAATAACACTTTAATAAACGCTTGAAACGGGGTTGCCCCTAAATCGAGTGCTGCTTCTTCCAAATACGGATCAAGACTGGAGATACGCGAAGAAACGACAAAGGCAATGTATGCCAGACAGAATACCACATGCGCTGCCACAATTGTCCACAAACTTAATGGCGTGCCAATCACCGCCAGAAACACCAGAGTCGCCACTGCCATTGCGATATCGGGAATAATCAGCGGCAAGTAGGATACCCCACGATATAACCCCTTCCCCATAAATTGATAACGCACCAACCCCACCGCCATCAACGTGCCAATCACGGCGGAAATAACCACAGCCACAAAAGCAACCGTCAAGCTATTTTGCAACGACTTCAGCACCCGTACATCACTAAATAGCTTAATGTACCACTCCAACGTAAATCCCTGCCAATTGGCACTATAGGCTGACTCATTAAAGCTATAAAATGTCAAGACCAAAATCGGCAGATACATATAAAAAAACATCAGCAAAGAAAATATCCCTTGCCAAGAAAAGCTCGGCTTTAGTTTAGATGATTGCATCTCGACGGGAAGTTCCTCCTGCTGATGGCTTACTGAGTCTGTCATCTAATGCTGCTGGAAAATGGTTAAATAAATCGGGTTAACTGGATACGGTAACGCTCTTTTTTGGTTATGCTAACATCTCCAACTTGCAAGCGCCCTTTACCCCGAATCGCGATTAAGTCACCCGGTTTAACCGAGTAACTCGCTTGGCTAACGTCTTTCCAGTTTACCCGTACATCACCCGCCCCAATCAAATCTGCCATTTTACTGCGGGATGTGCCAAATCCGGCTGACGCGATCGCATCTAGGCGCATCGATGCTTCGACTGTCGTCATTTCTTTCTTCTTGGGTTCTCGAATCTTGAGTTGACTCAACTCAATCGGTCGAGTTTTCACCGGAACCGAACGCACTTGAGTTAGCTGCGTCTCCAGAAACGAGGCAATTTCTGGAATCACAATCACTTGAGCGCCACGTTCGCCTAAAACAATAATATCGCCAACTTTCTCTCGAACAATCCCGGTTCCCAGAATCGCGCCCAAGAAATCCCGATGCGTGGCTGGATCAAAGAGAAAATTGCCCTCAATATCTAACGCCGCTACCTCAACCTGAGACTGATCCAGAGGCAATTCTTCACGGGTGATCCCCAGCCGTTGACGTTCAGCTTGAGGATATCCTCCCCATGGCAAGAGTTGCACCTCTGTCAACCGAGAAAACTGCTGCTGAATTTCCACCAGTACAGGTGGTGAGAGGAAATCGGTTAACACCACTTCCCACGTTTTGATCGCTTGTTCCGCTTGATCAATCACACGGGCAACAGTATCACGATTTTCGACGCCTTTGAGTAAGTCCTCTCGTGGCAGCATAAGACCTAATAAATTATGAATTATGAATTAATCACAAATCATTCAGTATACCCCTGAATTGTCTCCGGCTCAAATCGCTTCAGTAGTGGGGTAGCTTGGCGAATTAAGTCCTCCGAACCTTTGACGACGATTATATATTTGCCTTGATTGAGACGATTGCGGTAAGGGAGTGCGTCACCACTACCCAAGGCAATGCCAACTCCGCCACCCACAAAAAAGCTGCCCATAGCTGCCGCGATCGCACCGAAGATACCGCCAATTATATGATTCCCTATGGGACCTATAGGTAGAATTTCGATCGCCGTGAGTAGATTAAAGGCATATCCAGCCGCAAAGCCAAAAGGGAGCAACCAGTAGGCGAGTTGCTTAACTTGCTTAATGGCTTGCAGATTCGGGTCAATTAAGCCAAACTCATCAGCGCTTTGATAGCCTTTCCCCAGAATCGTGACTTGATTCAGCGGCAAGCCTCTTTTTTCCAGAACTGTGTAAGCTTCTTCGGCTTCAATGCGATTTTTCAGGACAGCAATCAGGTAGTTCATAGTATCAGATAGAGCTAAATCGTTACAGAGGCTTCGGAATTAAATTCATTGACCTGACTTAGATATGACGGCAACAATCCAAAAGGCAGTTAGGGAGATGCCAACACCTCCTAAAGTAGCCCAAGTACTTATCGAAGGAGTTACGCCCGAATTTCCAGATTGCCCATCATACCCAAATCTTCATGATCAAGGATGTGACAATGATAAACAGTTTTACCTGCAAAATCTCGGAAAGGAATGCGAATGCGAACAGTTTCCCCTCTAGACACTAAAACTGTATCTGTCCAAGCTGGGTAAGGTTCAGATTTTCCGTTGCGGCTGATGACTTGGAATGGATTGGTGTGAATGTGAAAGGGATGATCCATCATTCCCGTATTCACGATTTCCCAGTCTTCAACTGTATTAAGCTGAACTTGGGTATCGATGCGATCGCTCTTGTAAGGTTGACCGTTAATTAGAAATACCATGCCCATCCCAGGCGCCATCCCGTGATTGAGCTGAAAACGTCGCACCTGTTGGGGTTCAGGTAACGTCGGTATGGATAAGAGTTTGGTGGGTAGAGGAACGGGTTCGATTGCTTTATCGTAGTTAAGAGTGGCTAGCACTGTTGGGGCGTTGTCATCTTGCCCCATCATACCTCTGCCACCCATCATACCTCTGCCACCCATCATGCCTCGACCACCCATCATGCCTCTGCCACCCATCATGCCTCTGCCACCCATCATTCCCATTCCGCCTCGATTATAGGGGAGATTCCGCAAGGAATATTGTCCTGGATTTCTATCCCCCCGCACCAGCACTTCTGCTCGTTGTCCAGGTGTTAGCAGCAATTCTGACATTTCTACAGGTTCGGCTAAGGAACCGCCATCTGTAGCAATCAGATAAAAGGGTTGACACTCTCTCGACTAAAGTACGAGAGATTCTGCTGACAGAACTAATTGGAAAGTTCCCGCTACGACCGCCAAACGCCGTCTAGACAGTTGGTAGGTATAAACCGACTTTCTGCTTACTTTTGTTCAAGAGCGTGTCCTCTATGGGGTTGTCTTCACTCTTGATGTCATTAGTATACATCACATAATTGTCCTGTCAGGAAAACTGGCGATTAAAATCACCAGCCAGCATTCCTCCCCGGTCTAAAGACACGGGGTTTCCTGCTATGGGTCGGATGATTTTCCAGAGACAGCCGATAAAAACGAGACGGGGAAGCATTGAGGATGCGCCATCGGAGTAAACCATTAGCGGGTAGGGATAATGTTGGGTTAAGCTGACCATTAATTGTTATTAGTTGTCCTTCCCGTCCCGTCATCGCTGACATTTGGTTGGAAGGCAACATTCGCCCGTTCTCATCCAGGGCAAAATCTTGGAGAACCAGGAATTCTTCCTGAGCGGCTTGAATTTCGGGAATGTCATCCAACTCCCCACGCACAATAAATAAACCCGCTAAACCGCCAAATAGCTGCTCGGCGACTAAACCATGACGATGGGGATGATACCAAAATGTGCCAGCCGGATGGTCTTGGGGAATCGTAAACTCGTAGTCAATTCTTTCTCCTGGCTCGATGCTGAGAAAGACATTATCTGCATTTCCCGTAACCGGAATGTGCAATCCGTGATAATGCAAATTGGTGGGTTGGGAGAGATTGTTGGTGAAGTGGATACGAACGGTATCTCCGGGTTTAGCTTCCAAACGAGGAGCAGGAATTTGTCCGTTGTAGCTTAAAAGATATGCCTGCTGACCCCCCAAATCAACAGCACCAGAACTGGCTTCTAGGTCAAGTTCTAGTAAACCATCCCGGCTTTGATGCAGTGAAGATCCGGCAATTGGTGATTTTGAGGTTGGTTTGCTATTTTGTCCGATTGCACAGCTTGTTCCTAAAGCCACTCCAGCTCCAGCGACACTTAGAGCAAGAAACGTGCGGCGATTTATCTTTGACATGGTTGATTCGGTTGAGTACGGCTTTTGCTTACTTTTGGTCGGGATCTGGAAAACCTCTCTCCAAACCTCTCTCCTGCAAGGAGAGAGGCTTTGAATTCTCCCCCTTCCGTAGCCAAAAAAGTGAAACATTCTTTAGTTGACACCAAGGGTTGATGGTGTTGCCTCAATCTGAATTAGTAAGACTGATACTCCTGAAAAACCTCAAATTTTCCATCCTGATTAAACGCCAACACTGCAAAGGATTCTTTTCTCTCCCCCGCCTCCATTCCCGGACTTCCCAAGGGCATTCCCGGTACAGCAATGCCAGCAATATCAGGCTTTTGCTGAACCAAACGTTTGATATCATCAGCGGGTATATGTCCTTCAACGACATAGCCATTCACAATCGCCGTGTGACAGGAGGCGAAGTCCTGGGGTACGTTATATTTTTCTTTAATAGCGGTCATTTCGTCGGTTTTAGTATCAGTAACCTTAAAACCGTGTTTTTCTAGGTGTTTCATCCATTCTCCACAGCAACCACAGGAGGGACTGCGATACACGGCAACTGAGAGCGGTTCTGACAGGGGTTCAATTTCTTGATCCCAGACACTGCCATTCATGCTAACGGGTTCAGCCGCAACAAGATTGGGTGATTGAGAATTGACTCCTTGGCTATTGGTGCTTTTTCCCCACACCCCAACAGTCAAATAGGTCGCTCCCAGCACTCCCACGACAGCAACACCCGATAACAGCAGGGGACGCGACTGTTGATGCATCCAAGAAGTTAGGCGTTTGAGCATAATTAAAACCTCACCATTAATTCTTTGTTTGGGGTTGGGACTCTACTTTGATTTTAAACTCTCCAGTTAGGTGGAGAGTAGAGACGTTCCATGGAACGTCTCTACAATGGTGCCGAAAGTCCTAATCGATGTGTCTACTGCTATAACTATCCTCTCAAAAGCCAATGAAATTAGCATGAAATTATCTTGGCTTTCCCTCTGCTTAATTTATTGGCTAAATCCAGACAGATTTCATCTCCATTTCATCTTGTTTTGGCATAATGACAACTGGTAATTCAGTCATCTACCGTGAGTTAGAGTTGTCGTCTAAAAATTGGAACTTACCCTAAACAGTTGACCGATTAAGTCTATGAGAGTGTTGCTAGTTGAAGATGAGCCAGACTTGGGGGCTGCCATTAAGCGAGCGTTAAGTCTAGAAAAGTACGTGGTTGATTGGGTTGTTGATGGTACTGAAGCTTGGGGCTATTTAGAAAATCAGGAAATGCAGTATACGTTGGCTATTTTAGACTGGTTACTACCAGGACTATCGGGACTAGAGCTACTGCGTCGGCTGCGTGCGAAAAAAAGTTCCTTGCCCGTTTTGATGCTAACCGCAAAAGACCGCTTGGAAGACCGGGTGGCGGGGTTGGATGCGGGAGCAGATGACTATTTAGTCAAGCCGTTTAGAATGGCAGAATTGCTAGCAAGAGTTAGGGCGTTGCAGCGGCGATCGCCTCAACTCCAACCTCAACAACTTCAAGTGGGAAGCCTGACGCTCGACTGCGGTACTCGAACGGTTTATCGTGTCGCGGCTACAGGAGAAAAACAGGAGGTTCCGCTGACTAATAAGGAGTACCAGCTTCTAGAGTATTTCATGAGGCATCCCAATCAAGTGGTGACTAGCGACCAAATTCGCAATCAGCTTTGGGAAGTGAGTGCAGAACCGATGAGTAATGTCGTGGCGGCACATATTCGCTTGCTGCGCCGCAAACTTGAATCAATCGGCTGCGCGATTCCGATTGAAACGGTACACGGTATAGGATACCGTCTTAACCTAGGCAACGATGCATAAAAATAAGCTATTTAGCCAGACTCGCGGGAAATTGGCACTCTCCTATGCTTTCGTCATGGGTGTCATTTTGAGCCTGTTGGGGTTTGGCGTTTATGAAGCGATCGCTCATGCTCATTTAATCACTTTAGAGCGGGAGTTAAAATCTGTAGCCGGGACACTCCATGACAGCCTAGAATCAAAACTCAAGCAGCCTGGACAAGTGGAGCCAAGGGTTAGGGATATTTTACCGAATCTTTGTCTAGTGGAGATAAACTGCTCTCCAGCACGGGTGAATGGTGAACGCCACAGGCTCAGTGCTGTTAATCAAGGAGACTACTATATCCAGCTATTTGATCAGTCAGGCAGTTTGGTAGCGATCGCAGGGGCTGATCCAGCCGGATTACCCCTCGTGTTTAACCGGGACTCTTGGCACACTGTATCAGATGAAGAGGGCAACACCTATGAGCAAATTTCCCTATCCCTACATACCCAAGATCAGCAGGATTGGGGCTACTTACAGGTAGGGCGTTCTGTGCAAGACATCAACGACTACATGAGTACAGTGAAATTGATATTGGGATTGGGGTTGCCAATCGCCATGATTCTCGTTGGCGTTGCCAGTTGGGGGTTAGCGGGGTTGGCAATGCAACCCATCTACAAATCCTACAAGCAAATCCAACAATTTACTGCTGATGCGGCTCATGAACTGCGAACCCCTGTAGCTGCGACACTGGCGACGGTAGAATCGGCTCTGTTGATGCCCAGCTTAGATGAAAACGAGGCACGAAACATCCTGGACATTGTTGAACGACAGAATCGGCGGTTGAGTCAGTTGGTTGCGGATTTGTTATTTTTGTCTCGCCTGGATCGGCAACCTGTATCGGTGCTACGTCAGAGGTGCTGTCTGAATGACTTGGTGAGCGATTTAGTTGAGGAATTAGCCGCCTTAGCTGTTGCTTCTCAGATCACGCTAAGTTCTGAAGTACGAGTGGGAATTCCCCTAGAGATTATCGGGGATGAGGAACAGCTTTATCGCTTAGTGTCTAATTTAATTATCAATGCCATCCAATATACTCCAGTTGGGGGAAACGTAACGGTTATTTTAGACAAGAGTGATCACCATGGGATGATTCAAGTTAAAGATACAGGGATTGGCATTGCCCCAGAAGACCAAAGACAGATTTTTGATCGCTTCTATCGAGTGAATAGCGATCGCTCTCGTCATACGGGGGGTTCGGGATTAGGGTTGGCTATTGCCCGCGCGATCGCGCAGTCACACCACGGTAGTTTGCAGGTACAGAGTGAATTCGGCGTTGGCAGTATTTTCACCCTGCGATTGCCTTTGGTTGGAAGTTCCGTGACATCTCCTAAACCAACCTGAGTATAATACTAAATCCAGGTCACTTACCCCCGTTTTGGTTGGGACAAGGCAGAGGGCAGAAGGCAGAAGGGATAGAAGGAAAAGTAGCTAAGGGATAAACGGGGTTTCAAACGCGGATTTGGTATAAGTACTTAAACATTCATTCTGAGCGCGGTAAGCTGTCACGCATTTAAATTGGGAATGGGTAGCGAGCAAGATGCTCGCACTACAAGGATTTCCTCATTATGGACATTAAGGTTTAAATGCCAAAAAGCTTACTCATAACTGTTAACAACCCTCGCATTAATCTCATCTCATTGCTTGTGTACATTCCCCTGTTCTGGTGGTCTTAGTACTCTATATGAGTTTGTTTACTTAAGAATACTTTTCGTTGTTGAGATTATCCAATAATTATCCCGATTCTCCTCCATCGTTCACAGCAAAGACATAAAAATAAAATGAGATAGCTTAGATCCAAAAACAAGAAAAGTAAAGTAAAGTATTTAAACTCAAAAATGTTTGAGGTATTGGTTCAATTATCAGCCTAGTTGTTCTCACTTCCAAGCTTTTCAGATAACCTCAAGACAGCATAAAGGCATCAAGTTCATCGATATCGTGGATAATAGCCATTGCCGCAGTTGGACCAAAAGCAGCAACACCTACACCTGTTGCTGCTGCTGCTGTTACCGCTGACTCCTTCATCTTTGTAGCTTTATCTGCCTCAGCCTTAATTGGCTGAGCTACCTTGGTAAACTTGTCGAATTCCACCTTGAATTCATACACTGACTTATCGAACTCTTTTGGTGACTTGGCAAAAGTGTTGACATATTCCTCGCAAGCCTGAATCACTTGCTCAGTAGTCACTTTGCGTTTCTCGTACAGTTCTACCGCTCTTTTAGTTACATCTGCTGCAACTGTCTGATATTCTTTATCAGTAGCTTCAAGCTTAGCTAAAGCTTTTTTCTTTAGGTCACCGTTTAACATTTTTGGCTCCTTATATCCCTTTCTATTCCGTGCAGCCTTATTCTTCAGTATCAACGGTCAAATGATGAAGTTACCGTGAATCAAGATGAAGATCGTGTGAATCTTTGCTGCTGTCGTTAGCAGCTAGGTTCTAGCCAAAAATGCCATTCAGGTGTGCGTCCAGTCAGGATTTCATTCTGATTTCATAATTAACTGATACCTTTAAATAGATACGATTCTTCAGTAGTCTGATCCAGACTGAATGTCTTATGTCTCTGGAACCTCCCCTACCCCATTCGGATATTGACGAGTCTTGTCCCAACGCTCCAGACTCTTTATCTGAATCTCCTGACTCTTTAACGTCCGAACCAGACCAAAAAGTGCGACAGCCGTCTAACCGCAAGAAATACGGACAGGTTTTATTAGGTTTAGGAGTCTTCGCTGTACTCAGCGGCAGTATCCTCCTGATCACCGATCAAATCAAACCGACTAACTCTATGGCTGGGATGGAAGGTCATGATATGTCGGGAATGTCTCACGATGACATGATGCAGGTGAATGGTGCGTTTAACCCGATTCCGGTGACGGTAGAGGTGGTGCAGTCTGGAGAATTTGAGGCAAATGTATCCTACACCGGATCGATTATGCCCTATCAGGAAGTGGTTGTTTATCCACGGGTTGCCGGACAATTAACCAATTATTCAGTTTATCCCGGCGATCGCGTCAAGGCGGGACAAGTGTTGGCTCAATTGGATGCCACCGAACGCTCGACGGAATTGGCAGAAGCCCAAGCTGAAGCCGATGCGATGGAAACCTCGTTGCGGGCTAGCCAAGTCCAGATTGAAGAACAGACTCAAGAAATTGCTCGCTTGCAAGCCGAACTGGATTATTTACAGCTACGACAGAATCGCTTTGCCACCTTAGTCGCAGAAGGCGCCATTGCCCAAGATGACTTGGATATTGTCGCCTCTGAAGTGAATGCTAAACAGGCGGCGATTAGGAAAGCCAAAGCAGCACGGACAAGGCTAATCGCCGAAGTGGATCAAAATCGCGCCAAGGTTGGTCAAGCGCGAGCGGAGGTGAGTACAGCGACGGTAATGCAAAGTTACACGAAATTGCAATCTCCGATTAGTGGTATTGTCCAAACTCGTATGGTTGATCCCGGCGTTGTCATACAGCCCGGTATGGGCGTGCTGAAAATCGGCGACTATTCGCGAGTGCGACTCCAGGCGAATGTAGCACAGGAGGATGCTGGATATATTCGGGTGGGTACACCGATTCAAGCCCAGGTGCCAGGGGTAACGGATCAACCTTTAACTGGGAAGATTACCAGTATTTTCCCCCAAACTAACAATGACACCCGCACGGTGACAGTGGAAGCGGTGGTGGATAATCCTCAAGAGCGTCTGTTATCCGGGCAGTTTTTGGATATGACTATTCTCACCAATCGCAAGGCAAATACGATATCGGTGCCTCGAAATGCGGTTATAGAGTTTAATGGTGAAAATTCGGTGTGGGTTATCCAGGATAACCAGGCGCAACGGCGTCAGGTTGAGACAGGGATGAGCAGTGGCGATCGCATTGAAATCACCAACGGACTTAAAGTAGGCGATCGCGTGATTACCTCTGGGGATAGTCGTCTGGTTCCTAATGCTCAAGTGACGGTGGTGGATGACACTGGCGATCCCGTACCGATGCTGGGTGAGAGTAATCAGGACAAAATTGAGGTTGCGATCGTTCGCCCTGATCCCACCAAGGGATTTAAGTCAGGGGGTGCTGAACTCATCCTAGAAGTGCGTGATCCCAATACTCAGGAACCCTTACCCGCTAAGGATGTGGCGGTAGACGTCACCATGCCCATGCCGAATATGCAGCCGATGACTACGATGGTGGAACTAGAACCAACGGACAAACCCGGACAATTCCAGGTCAATACTCATTTTGGCATGGCGGGAGAGTGGCATATTAAAGTCGAGGTTAAAGACCCCGATTATGCGGGTCAAACTATGCTCAAGGTGGCAGTTGAGTAACATTATCAGGCAATAGTAGAGACGTGCCATGGCACGTCTGGAAAATGGGGAAGAAAAAAATGCAATCCTTTTGATTTCACAATTGTTCAATTCTATTTCAGTGAGGATTCTGATGAAAAAACTTTTGTTGCTCGTGCTGACAATCAGCGTTTTAACCACCGCTTGCAGTAGTGCTAATCAAGTGGAGAGTGAAGTCGAAACCGATGCAGCTACTGCTCCGACAACCGAAACGATGGCATCCTCTGCCGAAAATGATGTAATCATCACCATGGTGTCTCCGGAAGATGGCACTGTGCCGATGGGTGATGCGGAATTCGTGGTCGAGGTAATTGATCCCGCTACCAATGAACCTGTAGCCGTAGAGGATCTACAAGTCGATCTGTCTATGGAAATGGAAGACATGGAGCCAATGACAGCTATGACTAAGGTAGAACCTGATACTCAGCCTGGACGATACAAGGTGATGACTAACATGGGTATGAAAGGAAAATGGATGATGGCGGTGAAATCGAATGATCCGGCTATGTCTGGACAAGAAACATTTGATATTGAGGTGAAGTAGTTATTCGTCATTTGTCATTTGTTAGGGAACAGGGAACAGCGGGTGTAGTGTCGTGACCCAGCTAAAATAGGATTTTGTTTGTAGTGAGAACTTTAGTTCTCGCTCCGCATAGCTGGAGAGGGCTGAAGCCCTCACTACGTACCCAATCTATTGAACCATTTTAGCTGTGTCAGTCCGCCATCGTGCGTTAGCGTAAGCGTAACGCACCATTTCAAACGATAGTAGTGAAACCCGCCCCTACAATTTCCCCATCTCCCAGACGCGCCATGGCACGTCTCTACATTTCCCGTTCTACAACACTTGGACAAAGCTAGACAAAATTGGATCTTGTTAGACATTATCCGGATTGCTTCCTGTTTCACTCTGGCGGTGTCGGCACTCAACCAGTCCACAGGCTTAAAATCGGACGGAACTCGCCCTACTCAAGTCTAAATACGTCAGTAATTGTAGTAATTTGAGAAGCTTTGCTGCTTTAATCCGTTATTTTCAGCGCCATTAAGGTATGCTGGATTTCTCAACCGCCTTATTACAGGTGCGCTACTCTTGTAGAGACGCGCCATGGCGCGTCTCTACTTTTTTACGGGGTCTCAGGCCCCTAAGATTTTTAGCTTGGTTTTCGCTTGCGTTCATTATAACACAACAACACCTGGACAAAATATCCAACAATGTCCAAAAGTGTCCAGCTTTTTAGTTACAGTTACTTCCCCCCAGCGCTCCCATGATCAAAACCTTTCTCACCCGTTGGTCAATTAAGCATCCGGTAATTGTCGCCGCGCTGTACATCGCCGTGCTAGTCCTATCCGTACTGAGTCTAATACTCCTACCGGTGCGGATGATGCCCTACGTGGAAAGTCCATTGGTGTCGATTGTCACCATGGCACCGGGTTCCTCTCCCACAGAAGTTGAAACCTATATCAGTAAGCCTATTGAGCAGCGGCTGACGGTGCTGGACAATGTGCGGTTTATTCGCTCTAGCTCCCAGCAGGATATGTCCTTAGTGACGATTCAATTTGCCTGGGGAGACGATATTAATCAAGCGGTGCAATCTGTGCAGAGCATCATGACGGCTG
Organism: Coleofasciculus sp. E1-EBD-02; assembly: GCF_040218245.1. Taxonomy (NCBI): domain Bacteria; kingdom Bacillati; phylum Cyanobacteriota; class Cyanophyceae; order Coleofasciculales; family Coleofasciculaceae; genus Coleofasciculus; species Coleofasciculus sp. E1-EBD-02. Next base: position 17,287 of record NZ_JAVJQN010000045.1, read on the forward strand.
CGGAGGGAGATATTGAGTTAGATGGCTTGAACTCCCGTTCCTACTGGGTATTGCCGATTGACCCTCTAAATCGTCCGGTGCTAACTCTGGCGCTACAGGGAGATGGCTGGGACCCGGTGCAGCTACGGGAATTTGCGGATAACACCCTCGTTGATCGGCTAACCCAAGTGCCAAATGTCCAGGCTGTGTCTATCTTCGGCGGCTATCGGCGACAGCTTCAGGTGGTGGTGGATCGACAGAAGTTAGCCGCTTACGGGTTATCGATTTTGCAGGTGCGCGACGCAATTGATGCCAATAACGTCAGCCAAGGGGCTGGGGTGCTGACGCAGGGTGACTCGGAAATCCTAGTGCGGGCAGATAAACGGGCGCTGAGTGCGGCGGATGTAATGGATTACCCCGTTTTAGAACAGGATGGGCAGGTAGTTTACGTCCGAGATGTGGCTACCGTAGAAGATACGTTTGAGGAACGGCGCAGTGGCTACCGCTACAATGGCGAGGCAGCTTTAGCGGTGAATGTGATCCAGAAGCCGGATTCGAGTTCCCCGAAGGTGATCAAGCAGGTACGGGCAGAACTGGAGCAGATTCAGGCAGAGTATCCGGGTCTTAGTTTTGCAGAAGCTTATGATAACTCCTACTTAGTCAATATTATTCTTGATAGCACCTTCCAGGAACTGCTGATTAGTGTGTTGCTAGCTGGGGTGGTGATTCTGATCTTTTTGGAAGATTTCCGCGCTACGGCGCTGATTATGATCTCCATCCCTACCTCTCTGGCTCTCTCCACCTTGCCTTTTATTCCCATTGAGATGTCCCTTAATTCCTCCACCCTGATTGGGATGATGATGGCGATTGGCAAACTGGTGGATGATTCCATCATCGTGATCGACTCCATTGAGCGGAAACTACGGGAAGGGCTACGCCCCCGACAAGCGGCAATTCAGGGAACGGGGGAGGTGTTTCTGGCAAGTGCAGCGGCAAGTTGTGTAATGATTGCAGCACTGGTACCAACGATTTTGGCGGGAGGGTTGACGGGACTGATGTTTGTGGGCATCGTGTGGCCCATGGTGTTTGCTTTTATCGCCTCGCTGATTGTGTCGGTAACGCTGATTCCCCTAATTGCAGCATTTGTGCTGAAGCCACCCCAGAACAGACGCCAACGAAAGACGTGGTTGCAGTGGCTGTTGACCCCAGTGTGGGTAGGCTTTCAGAAACTCGAACAGGGCTATGGTTGGCTGCTGGAGCGCTGTATGAACAATCGGGAGGTGACGCTGGCGATCGCGGGATCTGCTATTGTGTTTGCGATCGCACTTTATCCGTTTGTGCCTCAAGAAATGATGCCCCTGGGGGATTCGGGTCAGTTTATGGCATCACTAGAGATGGAACCGGGTACGTCTTTTGCTAAGACGGATGAGAGTACCTATCGCTTTGAGCAGATTTTACTCGCCCAACCAGACATCGACAAAGTGTCCTCCCAAACGGGGTTTGAACTGACCCGTAATAGTACCTATTTCAGCGGTTACAGTATGGGCAGCGTTAACTCCGCCTCTCTGATTGTCACCCTCAAGGGCGATCGCAACCGTGACATCTGGGAAATTATGGATAGCGTCGAAGCTGAAGCCCGCCGCACTATTCCTGGTTTGCGTCGCATCGCTTTAAAGGAGATGGGTGTAGACGTAATGGCAACTTCTGCGGCTCCGGTTCAGCTTGCGGTGTATGGGGAGGATTTAGACATACTCCATCGTTTAGCCCAAGACGTTCTCCGCATCGCTGAAGATACGCCCGGTTTAGTCATGCCCCAAACCAGTTCAGCCCTAACTCAGCCAGAATATCAGATCAAAGTTGATCGCCGCCGCGCCGAAGAACTGGGAATGAATGTGCGGATGGTGGCAGAACAAGCCCGCTACGCCCTCACAGGTGGCTTTACCCGCCGCTATTACAACCGCCCCAACCTGCGGCAAAATTCGATTCTGGTGCGCTACGAGGAGGAAGAACGCGGCACCCTAAAGAATTTGGCAAACACTTACATCACGACACCGATGGGACAACAGGTTCCCCTGAAAACAGTCGCTACCCTGGAACGGCATAATGGTCCTACCTTGATTGAGCATATTAATGGTAAACGGGTGGTGTATGTCAATGGCTACTACCGGAAAGGGGGTCCGGCTTCCATGGATTTGTCGATGGCGATCGCGATGCGGGCGGGGATGGAGTTGCAATTCCCTCCGGGTTATGGTACCGATTCCATGGGTGATATGACCGACATGATGATCGAGTTTGACCGTTTGCTCAAAGGGTTGCTCGTATCACTGATTTTAATTTATTTGATTCTCGTCATTCAGTTTGGCTCGTTTATTCAACCGTTGGTGATGATGCTGTCAGTTCCCCTACAATTAGTCGGTGTCTTCGGCGGATTGATTTTGGCAGATCAAACCCTTTCAAGCGTCTCAATTCTGGGCATTGTCATCCTATCCGGTTTGTCTCTATCCGCAGCAATTCTACTACTCGAATTGATCCTGGCGAAACGAGAAGAAGGAGTTCCCCGCGACGTAGCGATTCGCATGGCAGGTCCAGTTCGGTTAAAAGCAATTACCATGACAACCTGTACCACCGTTATTGTAATTGTGCGGCTGGCGTTCTTCCCAGAAATTGGTATGGATGCCTATTCGCCCATCGCTACTGTAATTCTAGGGGGGTTGCTACTCTCCACCCTGTTAACTTTGGTGGTAGTACCAGTCGTGTATTCCTTCATCGACGATGCCACCGAATGGCTGAAGCGGCGCGGGCGGCGACAGCGCCTGACTCAACGCCCAGATGCCATTTTGGGAAAGTGACCTAAAGCATCGGTTGGTGTAACCACAGTCAAAAGAAATGGCTCTCCCGTACTTGTGGTGGAAAACCCTATATTAGTGATAGCTTCCCTAAAAACATTGTTTTGAAAGCCTTGCCCCACAAAGTTTCCAAGAATAATCAGGTTTGCTTATCACCCTAGGTACGGGAGAGCCACATTTCTTGACCAGCCATAGTGTTGCCTAACTTCAAGCGTAGCACCGAAGAACATGTTAAGAAATTTGGCTAGTGGATGAAATGTGCTGTCGCGATCGCTATCCTAGAAGAAAAATCAAAAATTACTGGAAAACTCGGTAGTCAGTCTGTTAGGATAACCGATTTCACCAGTTCCCAAACCGTTAAAACCTGATGCAAGTCATCTGTGCAGACACAAGGCGTAGAGAGGTGAAGGCGGAACGTCTCGGCAAAAGGGAATATTGATTAACGAGTGTTACCTTATGTTGGAAATTTCAGTAAATGATTTAATTACTGGACTGATGGTCTCAGCAAACCGCCAATCTGAGTCAGTAGTTGAAAGGCACAACAGCTTAGGGTCAAAACATGGTGGAGCAAGTCTTAAAAAAACGTTACCAAATCCAGAAACCGCTCGGTAAAAATGGTGGACGACGCACGTTGCTGGCGCGGGACTTACAAACCCAGGAATTAGTCGCTATCAAACTCCTCACCTTTAGTGACGATTTTCAATGGGATGATCTCAAACTGTTTGAGCGAGAAGCCGAAACCTTACAATCCCTCTCCCATCCGGCAATTCCACGTTACTTAGACCACTTTCACGTCCAAACAAGCAAGACTAAAGGCTTGGCATTGGTACAGAGTTATATCCAAGCGAAATCATTGGAAAAATGGGTTAAATTTGGTCGTCAGTTTAACGAAGCAGAAATCAAGCACATTGCTAAAGCATTACTCGAAATTTTAATGTATTTACACACACAGCATCCGCCAGTGATTCATCGGGATATTAAGCCGAGTAATATTTTATTGGCAAACCGCTCAGGTAACAGTGTTGGTCAAGTGTATTTAGTTGATTTTGGCTCAGTTCAAACTTTAGCCGCAACCGAAGGTAGCACGATTACAGTTGTGGGAACTTATGGCTATATGCCGCCGGAACAATTTGGTGGACGTGCGGTTCCAGCGTCCGATCTCTACAGCTTAGGTGCCACATTAATTTACTTGGTAACCGGGATGCATCCCGCTGATTTACCCCAGGAGGATTTGCGAATTGATTTTGAACCAAAAATCCCTCTCAATTCAGGCTTGATCAACTGGTTGCAATGGATGACTGAACCGGATTTGAACAACCGTTTACCCTCTGCTGATCAAGCCTTAAAATCCCTGGAAAAACTGGGCAATTCAGAGTCGCCAGTGGTCAGGAACTCTGAGGGCAGTAAAGTTCAAGTCAAAAAAGACCGTAATAGTATAGAAATTTTTATACATAATTCTTCGGAGACAACAATTGGTTTAGTTGTTTTTAAGTGTATATTTTCAATCGCCGCTTTTTTAGGTTTTTTGCAATTCCTAGGAATTGGCATATCATCGATAGTGAATGTATTTACTGCAAACTCTGTTTACGAAAAAATACTAAGTGGATTTTCTGGTATTTTATGCCTCAGTGTTTCTTTCATTATCATATCAGCCATTATCTCTCTTTTTTCAGCATCTAAACAATCTACCCGACTCCGAATTGACCAGCATAACATATCATTTAATAATCGAGATCCAATTCCCAAGAGTGCTATTTGGAAATTAGGATTTTCACAGGATTACAATACAGACTCACCTGTTGGTCACGACATTGAGATTTGGGTGGGAACACAGCTCTATACAATTCCTACTGAGAATCTGACTGATCGCGAAGTTGATTGGATTGCATCTGAACTCAGCAATTTCTTAGATTTACCGCTTAGTAAATCAAGCCTGAATTAAACCAAAACGCAAAACTATAAACTATTTTTACTAATTTTATCAAGAGGAAAATAAACAATGGTAACTAAACTTTTAAACAAGCGTTACGCTATCCAAAAACAGATCAATAAAAAGGCGGGACGACGCACTTTATTGGCACGAGACTTAAAAACTAAAGACTTAGTGGTGATTAAGTTGCTGATTTTTGGAGAAAATTTTAAAGCGCATGATTGGAAACTGTTTGAACGAGAAGCCAAAACGTTAAAACTCCTTTCCCATCCAGCAATTCCCCGTTACCTAGACTATTTTGATATAGACGCATCAATGGGTAAAGGATTAGCGTTGGTGCAAAGCTATATACCCGCTAAATCATTAGATCAATGGTTAAAGAATGGACGAACCTTTAGCGAAGAAGACATTAAGCAATTGGCTCAAGTCCTGCTGGAAATTTTGCACTACTTACATGAGCAACAGCCGCCCGTTATTCATAGAGATATCAAGCCCAGTAATATTTTATTGGCAAACCGATCAGGTAACAGTGTGGGTCAAGTTTATTTAGTTGATTTTGGTTCAGTACAAACCCTAGCAGCCCAAAAAGGTAGCACAATTACTGTTGTAGGAACTTACGGATATATGCCACCTGAACAATTTGGTGGACGAACGGTTCCGGCTTCCGATCTTTACAGTTTGGGTGCAACACTAATTTATTTAGTAACAGGGAAACATCCAGCCGATTTTCCCCAGGAGAATTTGCGAATTCAGTTTGAATCGTTTGTCAATCTAAGTTCAGAGTTGCTTGATTGGTTGAAGTGGATGACACAACCCAGTCTAAATCGTCGTCTAGCATCGGCTGGGGAAGCACTGAAAGCTTTGGCACACCCTCCTCAAAAAGCCGATATCTTTGCTGGGGTAGAAAAACCGTTTGGGAGTCGGATTAAACTTAAAAACAATGGTGATAAATTAGAGATTTTAATTCCGCCAAAACGATTAAAAATTGATTTAGGTTTTGTCTTGACTATTATTATAAGTTTTGTCCTGCAAATTGGTGTTCCTGCGGTAGGTGTTTTTATGTTAATAAGTTGGATGGCTAACTCTGGATACTTCGATTTATTGCTATTGATTTTTGTACTGGTATTTGCTAGTGTTCTAATCATCTCAGTTGGCAAAAATTGGATTATAGTGCAAGCTGGTTTCTCGTCTATTATTCGTTTAATCGGATTGACTAGAATTAATCTTGAAAAACAAAAAATGTATTTGAGCTACGAGTTAATTGGGCGGAAAATAAACCAAAATGCAATCCTTAAAAAGACTATTAGTAAACTGAGCTATATTCAACCTTGTTCGCTGATAAAGGAATCCTTGAAAGGAGAAAAGTATACCTGGTCAATTCCGCCAACCATTATAATCCTTGCTGAACAACAAAACCATGCCTTATCTGCCGCTTTTCTAGAACTCGTTGAGCCAGAAATGGAATGGTTAGCTCACGAAATCAGTGAATGGTCGGGTGTGCCGATTACGGTTGAAGACGGACGTCAAGAAGTAGAGCAAATGATGAAAACACTTGACTCCTGACCGAAAAGTTTGACGAAAATAGCGACGCCACTTGAAGTGAGAACAGTCCGACTCCTAGTTTAGGTATATTATCCATCTGTCAGCCAGAGATTTTGACGAAGAATGCGCTACCTTTTGGATACAAATGGTGGTGTGATGGATTGGAACAGTCGTTCAATCTCAGTACGCGATCGCTCTAGTCAATCCTAAACTCGGCTGACCCCAATCCACGGGAGTTTGAGCGGGTGGAGCGCCTGTGGGTTGAGGATTGGCATCATTGCCAACAACCGGGAAAACCCTAAAAACTTTAAATCTTTCGGTCAATGTGGTCAGCACTGACCCATTTGCCGTTACAATAACCTACTGCGGTCAGTCATCGCGATTGTCCGGTGATAACCCTATTGTGGAATAGATAAGCTGTCCACCATTAATTTACAGTAAGGCGCAATCGGCATAGCTCATTTCAACCCATCTACTGGCAATGTCTAAAGTACTTGTATCCGATCCCATCGATCAAGCTGGAATTGATATCCTCTCCCAAGTGGCTCAGGTTGATGTGAAAACCAATCTATCGCCTGAGGAACTCGTTAGCATCATTCCTGAGTATGATGCCATGATGATTCGTTCTGGCACTCGTGTGACCAAAGAAATCATCGAAGTAGGTAAACAACTCAAGATTATTGGACGTGCGGGAGTTGGCGTTGATAACGTTGATGTCCCGGCGGCTACCCGTCAAGGTATTGTGGTGGTTAACTCTCCTGAAGGCAACACCATTGCTGCTGCTGAACACGCTTTAGCAATGATGCTGTCCTTATCACGCCATATCCCAGAAGCCAATCAGTCGGTGAAAAATAGTCAATGGGATCGCAAACGCTTTATCGGTGCCGAAGTTTACAAAAAAACCATCGGTATTGTGGGCTTGGGTAAAATTGGTTCCCATGTGGCAACAGTCGCCCGTTCCATGGGAATGAAGTTACTCGCCTATGATCCCTTTATTTCCTTGGAACGTGCGGATCAGCTTGGCTGTCGTCTGGTGGATATGGATTTGTTGTTGCGGGAGTCGGACTACGTCACCCTGCATATTCCCAAAACCCCGGAAACCACTCATCTGATTAATGCCGAAGCCTTGGCGACAATGAAACCAACGGCTCGAATTATCAATTGCTCTAGAGGTGGAGTCATTGACGAGGCGGCACTTTCGGAAGCGTTAAAGGCAGGTAAAATAGCTGGGGCAGCACTGGATGTATTCGAGTCAGAACCCCTGGGAGAATCTCCCCTACGTGAACTGGGTAAGGAAGTGATCCTTACGCCTCACCTCGGTGCGTCAACTGCAGAAGCCCAAGTTAATGTTGCCATTGATGTGGCTGAACAAATTCGCGATGTCCTCTTAGGATTACCGGCTCGTTCAGCCGTGAATATTCCCGGACTATCGCCTAATGTGTTAGAACAGCTTAAACCCTACATGCGGTTGGCAGAAACCCTGGGTAATTTGGTCAGTCAGTTAGCGGGTGGGCGAATTGAACAGCTAAATGTCCGGTTACAAGGGGAGTTAGCCACGAATAATAGTCAGCCATTAGTGGTAGCATCCCTGAAAGGACTGCTATCCCAAGCCTTGCGGGAGCGGGTTAACTACGTCAATGCTTCAATAGAGGCAAAAGAGCGGGGGATTCGAGTGATTGAAACCCGTGATGCTTCAGTGCAAGATTATTCTGGCGGTTCGCTGCTGCTATCGGCAAAGGGTTCCTTGGGTGAACATTCGGTGACGGGAGCGCTACTGAGTGATGGTGAAATTCACATCACCAGTATTGACGAGTTTCCGATTAATGTACCACCGAGTCACCACATGCTCTTTACCCTGCACCGTGATATGCCGGGAATTATTGGTAAAATTGGGTCGCTGCTGGGTAGTTTTAATGTGAATATTGCCAGTATGCAGGTCGGTCGCAAAATTGTGCGAGGGGATGCTGTAATGGTCTTGAGCATTGATGATCCCCTACCGGAGGGAATTTTGACCGGAATTACCGAAGTTCCTGGTATTCGGGACGCTTATACGGTAACACTGTAGTCACGTCAATTTTGGATTTTGGGTTTTGGATTTTGGATGACTCAGACGGTAGAACAGCGATCCTGCGGTCTCTGTTGGTTTCCAACGACTCTCCCTCAATCTAAAATCTGAAATCTAAAATCTGAAATCGTATGGCAAATAGCTGGTGGGAAATTAAAATTTTGGGTGATCCAGCCTTGGAGGATTTGATCTTCTGGCGACTGGACAATTTCGGCTGTCGGGGAATGTCGTGTGAAAGCAAGGGACATTCTCAACTGATCCGAGCGCACTTACCCCAAAATCAGGCACATTTGTTGGATTTGGCAGCACTATCCTTGTGGTTGCGCCAAGATGCGCTGACGGTAGAATTGCCCATTCCCCTAACCCAGTGGCACTTGATTGATGAAGAAGACTGGGCGAGTAGTTGGAAACAGCATTGGCAACCCACAGAAATTGGCGATTGCTTTTTGATTTACCCGGCTTGGTTATCTGTACCCCCACAAACAGAGCGCCTGCTGTTGCGTCTCGATCCGGGTGCAGCATTTGGTACGGGAACCCATCCCACCACGCATCTGTGCCTAGAAGCCCTGGAAATGCGAATCGGTTATGATCATAGCCACCCCGTTATTGCGGATATTGGGTGTGGATCGGGTATTTTATCCATTGCCTCTGTGTTATTGGGGGCAAAAAAAGTCTTGGGGGTAGATATTGATCCCCTAGCTGTGCGCTCTGCCCGCAGCAACCGAGAATTGAATCAGATTAGTGCCGATCGCTTGGTGGTGAAGAAAGGTAGTGTTGAGCTATTATCTCATCTTTTGGGGGAGAAAAAGGTTGATGGTATTCTCTGCAATATCCTGGCAGAAGTGATTATTGACCTGATTCCTGGAATCAGTGCGATCGCCAGTCCCCACAGTTGGGGAATTATTAGCGGAATATTGTTGGATCAGGCTAAACCTATTGCTGATACCCTAGAACAACATAACTGGACAGTAGCGACGCTCTGGAAACGTCAAGAGTGGTGTTGTTTTAATATTCGACGATAGAGGGTTAGGAGTGCCGCATCATCAATACCTACAGTAGAACGCCTATAATTGACCCGTTCAGCCTAAATGATTTTCTGTCAGGAACCCCACGCCTAAAGGCGGGGGCTTGGAATAAAGCCCATACCTGACCAGCCTAAGACCTACGCGGTCTACGTTATGTCCAAGAGTTAAAGTTCGTACCTACAAATGCGTAGCTAGTTTGTAGCTCTACAACTCCAGCATTAAACAGGCTTACAGGGTTAAACCAGTGTGTTGGAGATAGTACCGAGGCATAACTTATGCGAAGCTAACGTTACCCCGGAAACGGGAGGGGCGCAAGCCCAATCAAAATAACCCTTATGCGTACAGGTTGAAAGCACGAGTCTGTAATTGCCCAGACGAAAGGTGAATGCAATACATCGAACGCGGCAAGTAAATCCAAGGCGGTAGGGGTTTCAATTCAAATATGCAGTCGTCTACACGAGGGTAATGGATACTAACAGCTTCTCAAAGGAAGTCCTGTCGGACTGCTGTTTATGTAAGGGGGCAAGATCCTCCCCATACATAAATGATAGGGGTTTCCATTCACCCCCTTACCAACCCCAATTTTCGATGATGAATGCCTTTGCCGCTCGTTTTAGCGTTGCTCTGCTTGTTCCTACAACCTTTTTGACAGTGGGCTTAACGGCGGCGGCTGTGAGAGCGCAAAATGAACTGTATAATCCGATTCCGATTCCTGAGCGTAATCAAGTTTCTGATACCCTCACTGACCAAGATATTCCCACGGGTGAGGGAGGGTTTGCCCGGGACTACACCATAGAGTTGAGTGCTGGCGATCAAGTGGCTATTGATTTGATTTCAGATAGCTTTGATACGATTGTCACACTCTTAGCCTCTGATGGCTCAACTATTGCCGAAAATGATGATGGTCCCGATGGTACGACGAATTCGTTGCTATTTTCCCGGATTACTGAAACCGGAACCTATATTATTCGGGTGCGGGCTTTTGGAGAAACGGGAGGGGGTCCTTTTACCTTGAAGGTGACACGTTTGCGACCAATTTGAATGATGAAATGCTAGAGGTTCAAATCCTCGACTGATTGTAGAGACGTTGCATGCAACGTCTCTACAAGGTTATTGACAAAATGTCAAAATTGACTGCCAAATTTCGGCTTTTACGTCACTTAACGAATGATCACTATTGAGTGGAATAAGCTCCACCCAAGACCGTTCCTTGGCATAGATGAGGCTTTCATTAATGGGAATCACCTTATCATGCTGCCCATGCAAAATTAGAGTAGGAATGGGTCGTTTCAATCGGTGAGTTTGTTCATACTGACGGATATCTTCCACAAATTGATAAGAAAGGAGCAGTTCTTTCTGTTCGCCATAGTGATAAATAGGACGATATCCTTCAACTTGCCATTGATGCCGTGTTTCTTCTCCCAGAGTAGATAACCAATGAGAGAGAAATCCAAAGGCTGGCGCTAGCAAAACCAACCTCTGGATGAACGTGTGATATTCCCCTAACCAAGCCGCCGTAAGTCCACCTAAACTCGAACCGATTAACGTGATTGGCGTTGGCGTTGCCAAAAACTCCGTCTGAATTTGCTGAATCTGACGGGTAAGTGTCAGATGAGAAAAGTCACCCTGGTTCAGATCGGGAACGAGTAGAGTAACTCCCAACTCCGCAAAGCGATCGCGTAAATAAACCGCTTTTGCTGATCCCGGACTGGACGCCAAACCGTGTAAGTAAATATACCTCAAAACTATTTTCCCCTACGGCTTCTCATTTACCTATACCGCTTTGAAACCTTTAAAACGTGTACTTATGTTAAACAAAACTAAGTTATATTGCTTTTTCTCATAAACTTAACGAAAAGTTTGATATGTTTATAATCTATCCTCAAAATAAACACCGAAAACATTCTAGTCCTCACGACTTTGAGCATTTTTATCTTGATGATGATGCAGACTGGAGTTTAGTGGTGATGTATCACTGAGAATTTAGCACCAATACAGTGTAGGGGCACGACATGTCGTGCCCCTACTGGTTGATTGAGATTTGCCATCACAAACGCCGTAGCAAGTTTGAACCGTGGGTATCTGTACCACAAGTATTGAACAAATTATAGGTGGCACTTAACTGTTTCACTTGCTGAGTTTGCCTAGAACTGGGATGCCAAGGATTCGGGTTAGCGTAAGCATAATAGGCTTCTACGCCATCAATGCCCAAATTGGCGGCGGCGGGAATCAGTTCCTTGGCTGAACGTCGATAACGGCATGGATGAGCCAGTACCGCCAATCCACCTGCCTGATGCAAAACATCAATGACAGTTGCGGCTTCAGCCTGCTGATGTTTGGGGGCTTTGCCTTGGAGATAAGACTTTAACCTGAAATGATTGGGATCAAATGCATAGCCCAAGATATGAACATCCGTATTCAATAAGCGAGCGTTGATTTCTACGCCAGTCCAGAGGTGAGGAATTGCCTGAGTGGGTAAAGCGTCTTGGAGGGAATCTAGACAGGTTTTAGCGATTTGATAGCCCTCGATTGTATGATGATCGGTGATAGCAAACCCTTTCAGACCAATGGAAACAGCTTGTTCAATTAACGTTTTGGGATGAAGCTGACCATCAGACGCCTTGGTATGACAATGGAAATTGTAGGAACGAGGACAACTATCGGGACCCAAGGTTTGCCAGACCTGCCGGAGAGCGTGTTGATCTTGTTCTGCTATAGGGGATGATACTAAAACTGGAGCCATTTTAACCACCATGTTTGCTGATATTATTAATAGATGAGTCTAATGAATGAGAGGCTCTCCTCAACTGCTTAAGCCAGTAAGCTTGCCCAGAAATACGTCCTAATCATTTCAAATTGTTAACACTACCTTAGCAAAACTTAGTAGTCATCGTCTGTAAAAACCCTGTAAAGCGGTCTGATTTTCCATTGGTAATTTCTCGCGTTAGCATAACGTTCACTAATCTTTCCACTTCTCCCAGAGGTAGCCAGCTAAGAACCGTCTGCCATTGGCTGTACTAGGAGAATCCCCCATCTAAACCGGAGGAGTTAGAGGGGGATAACGGACGGTTGGACTTGAACCGTTTAAATGACACGCTAAGAGAATCAAGTTTTTGCGTTCGACCTCCTCCACATTCAACTGTTGCACTCCTTACTTGGCAAGAGAACCATCAGAATTGCGCGTTTTCCATGCACATTCTAGTAACTTTGTCCAGCGCTTTTGTAATTGTTTGGGTGTACACTTGAGGGCTTTAGCAATTTCAGCATCGCTCTTGTGGGCTTGTTTGAGAGACAGGAGTTGCTGTTGTTGCTGATCAAGTGTAGCCAAAAAGGTGTCCCATTGGTCAGAGGTCATGCCTAATTTTTGGTCTAAATCAGCTCCTAGCCATTGGTGTACCAGTTTCCAGTGGGATGACCGGGAGAATTTTTCGACATGGTACTTAAAGCGCTGTTGCAGGTAGTCCCGTTGGCGGGGGGTTAGCCCTAAAATCTCATCGATTTCCGGTGCGGCGAGGTCTTGTAACTTTAAGACTAGGTAATCCGCGCAGTCAGAGTGACCTTGTTGCTCAAGATAATTAATCAGTTCACCAACCACGCGATCGCGCAATACTGATTCACTGGGATCAGTGGTTTGAGCGACTAGGTGCGCCCGTACTTGTTGCATCGCCGGGGAGCGGCTTAACTCTTGGGCTTCTTCGCCCTTGGCAAATTCCACCGCTTGCTCAATATCCAGAGCCGTTTCATTGGGTTGGCGTCTGGCAAAGCTTTGCGCTCTCAGGACGATAAGCTGTTGACTACAACGGTTCGGTAAGGTGATGCGCCGCTTGGCATACTGTTCCGTAAATGCCATATACTCCGCCAGTTCAATTTGAGTGCGAGGCGTGTAATCTACATCCACCTCATTTTCCCGGCGAAATGCTTTTAAGGACTCAGCATAAAAGTCTTGTAAAAAGTCCTCAATCAGATTATAACGAGCCGAGAATTTTAACTGGGATTGAGGCTGGGCAACATGGCGATAAACCATGGCACTTAATGTGCTGTGCAATTCAACACGCCCTTGCTTAGACCCCAATTTATAGTAGCCTAAACACTTGTGTAAGCGGTGACGAATTAACGTAATTTGCCAGGAGCGAACTTGACCCGAAGTTTGAATGCGATCGCTCTTGCGGCAAATTCGTTGTACCTCCTGCACCATTCGTTTTGCCACGATTTGAGCGCGACTGGGTAGGCGTTTGGGCTCAGAAGTCAAACCACCGTTGGTTTCTAAAGCTTTGGAACCATAGAGTGCCGACCGCATTTCCTCTAGCAACAGATCAATTAAACTTTGAGTGTCTGTGCCGAAAACTTCCGGATTCTCTAGGTGGTTTGGGGAAGGTTGAGTGATAGATTTAACAGTTTTAACGTTCATGGTATTGCCCCTAAAGACTACAGTTACGAATTACCAAGACATCAGCAGAGGAACGAGTGGTTATTCGGAATAAATGCTCTGTTGCTGTCCACAATTTGAATGTAAAACGTTACGCCTAGTCTTTGGTTGAGTGGTGTGTCACTAAACGAGAGATCACGAGTACACGGCAGACACCCTCGCCTATTTAGGGACTATGCTTATGGCTGTTAACCCTTGCTACACCTGCATTTAGGCAATTGGCAAGGGGTCAGTATTTCCACGGCTTTAATATTGAGTGAGAGTAGACAATTCACAAACTGGGTTTATTTCTGGACGTTCATCCGAAATCCCCGGTCTGTCTCCTGTAGTCCGAATGCTGATTAGCGAAAGCCGAACTGGATTGGGTTTGACTCTAACGGGTTACACCGATGGGTCAAACCTTATAACCCTATTCCCAACTCTGGTTAGCGGGTACAGCCCACGTCATGGCGGCTTCCGCTCCCAATCCTTTCCGCAGGATTGTGGGTTCATTCCCAGTCATATCCAGAATGGTGGATACCTGGAAACTGGGTTTCGAGCCATCATCGACAATAATGTCCACTAAACCCTCAAACTGATCAAAGAGTCTGGCGGTTTCCAGTCCCACGGTGGGGAAATTTCCCATCTCATCAGGTAAATGAGCCGACGTGGAAATGACAGGATTACCTAGCGCTTCGAGTATGGCTTGACAAACCGGATGATCCGGAACTCGGATACCACTGGTTTTACGCTTGGGACTCATCACTAGCCGAGGTACTAACTTAGTTGCGGGTAACAAAAAGGTATAGGGTCCAGGAATCAGACGCTTCATAATCCGGTAAGCCGGGTCACTGACCCAAGCATATTCAGAAATGTTTGATAACGAGGAACACAGAAACGTTAAGGGCTTCTCATTCGAGAGTTGCTTTAAACGCCTGACCCGTTCCACAGCCGATTTGACATTCAAGTCGCAACCAATGGCATAGACGGTATCTGTGGGATATAACATCACCGCACCGTCTTGCAGGTTGTCCCTTATTTTCTCTATTCGGCGTATTTGAGGCGTTTCCGGATGGACGGTGTAAATCGTTGCCATAAATCGTTCCAAATGATTGCAATGGTTAGATGATCTTATAAAAGCCTAAATTCCACGACCTTAAGTGGGTAAAATATGGAGTCGGCATTTGAAAACGCAGGTGCAGTGAGCCAGTGAAGCTATTTATTTACCACACCCCCGAACTTACCCCAACGGATACGACGCCAGATTGTGCGATCGCGGTTGATGTGCTAAGAGCTACAACCACGATTGCGACAGCCTTACATGCAGGTGCTGAAGCAGTGCAAGCCTTCAGCGATATTGATCAGTTAATGCAAGTGAGCGAAAAATGGCTCCCAGAAAAACGCCTTCGCGCCGGAGAACGGGGCGGATCAAAAGTCGCGGGTTGTGATTTAGGCAATTCTCCCCTCGACTGCACGCCAGAGCGGGTTCAGGGACGCCGTTTGTTTATTACAACCACAAATGGTACTCGCGCCTTACAGCGCGTCCAGAACGCTCCTGTGGTGCTAGCCGCCGCCATGGTGAATCGTCAGACGGTAGTGCAGTATCTGCTTGAGCAAAAGCCGGAAACTGTTTGGTTAGTCGGTTCTGGCTGGGAAGGTTCCTACTCCCTTGAAGATACCGCTTGTGCGGGTGCGATCGCGGATAGCCTGATCTCTCAAACCAATCACTCCCTTAGTGATATCGCGGGTAATGATGAAGTCGTTGGCGCTCTTGCCCTTTATACTCAGTGGAAAGACAAGATGTTAGAAATGTTTCACCATGCCAGTCATGGTCAACGTCTACTGCGGCTAAACGGTCATGAGGATTTAAAGTATTGCGCCCAAGCGGATAGTTTAGACGTTTTACCGATTCAGAAAGAACCCGGAGTTTTAGTCAGAAAATCCTGAGTGTAGAAACAAGGCAAAGGTCAGAGGGTAAGCTGTTCGGCATTTAAACCTTAATGTTAAAAATGGTGAAATCCTTGTAGTGCTAGCATCTTGCTCGCCACTAATAGCCAATTTAAATGCATGACAGCCTAGATAGGGAAGTTAATCGAAACGTCAACACTCGGTCAGGGCGGGTTTATTCGCATCAGGGTAAGTTCAGCAACAATAATTAATCATGAAACCCGCCCCTACACATTCAATACTCACTTCCATTCTTCCCTATCTTCCCTATCTTCCCTATCTTCCCTATCTTCCCTATCTTCCCTATCTTCCCTATCTTCCCTATCTTCCCTATCTTCCCTATCTTCCCTATCTTCCCTATCTTCCCCATCTCCCCTATCTCCCCCAGCTTTCTACTGAATCGCACTAGCAATCAACCGCTCCCACGCCCAATCTGGTAGCAACCAATGTAAAAATATATAGAGTTTCGCATCCATCGGTGTAGCATACCGCCGCTTGGGATTGCGACTATTCACCGCCTTGGACACGGCTTTAGCAACCACATTAGGACTTGAGGCATTTTGGTAATCCTCTAACACCTTTGCCATGGGTTCAACCGTTCCCTGGTACGCTGATCCCTGAGAGTTCTCCCGTAACGTCTGAGCCGCAATACTTGACCATTCACTTTCAATCGCCCCCGGTTGCACCACCACCACGCGGATGCCAAAGGGTTCGGTTTCCATGCGTAAGGCATCCGATAATACCTCAACCGCGTGTTTGGTGGCATGATACCAACCACCGATGGGCATCCAAATCCGCCCGCCCATGGAACTGATATTCACGATGGTGCCGGATTTTGCCATTCGCATCGATGGTAGAACCAATTGCGTCAGCCGGATTAAGCCAAACACATTCACATCAAACTGTCGCTTTGCTTCTTGGAGTGGCACATCTTCCAGCGCCCCGTAGGAACCATACCCCGCATTATTCACTAATGCATCAATCTGCCCTTCAGCCGAAAGCAGGGTTTGCACAGCCGTTGTCATACTGGCATCATCGGTCACATCAAGAGACAGAACTTTGGCTCCCATTGCTTTAATATCTGCCATTTTTTCCACTCGCCGCGCCCCACCATAGACGATCCAACCCTCTTTTAGAAGTTGCTGCACGATCGCTTTACCGATCCCAGAGGAAGCACCTGTGATCATGGCAACTTTTTTCTTTGAATTGCTAGACATAGGAGACTCCTATTTTAGGAACGACAAAGGACAAATGACCAATGACCAATGATCCCTTAAAACTGTTGCAAAAAGCGTAAATCACTGGTATACAAACGGCGGATATCATCAATTTGGTGCATAACTAGAGCAAAACGTTCCGCGCCAAACCCCGCCGCAAACCCAGTATAAACTTCTGGATCATAACCAACGGTTTTCAGCACATTGGGATCAACCATTCCACAGCCGCCCATCTCTAACCATTTCCCTCTCCATTTGACATCAACTTCCGCCGAGGGTTCTGTGAATGGGAAATAACTGGCGCGTAAGCGAACATCGACATCTTCACCAAATAATTCTTGGAAGAAGACTTTTAATGTCCCTTTGAGATCCCCAAATGTGATGTCCTCATCAACGGCTAAAATTTCAATTTGATGGAAAACAGCCGAATGTGTCGCATCAACGGTATCCCGGCGATAAACCCGCCCTGGGGCAATAATTCGGATGGGGGGTTCGTTATTTTCCATGTAGCGAATTTGCACCGAGGAGGTATGAGTTCGCAGCAGGTTCCCATCGGGGAGATAAAAGGTATCCTGCATATCCCGCGCCGGATGGTCTTGGGGGGTATTTAATGCCTCAAAATTATAATAATCGGTCTCCATTTCCGGTCCGGTGGCGACGGTGTACCCCAAACCGACAAAAATATCCAGAACTTGGTCGATAATGCTATTGAGGGGATGAATTCGACCTTGAGGTTTATACACCCCTGGCATGGTCACATCAAGGGTTTCGGCGGCTAATTGTGCTTGAATTTGGGCAGCTTGTAACTCTTGGCGCTTGTTGTCTAGGGATTGTTGCAGGGCTTCTTTGACTTCATTAGCCAGCGCCCCAATTCGCGGTCTATCGTCGGGGGATAGCTTCCCCATCCCGCGCAAGATTTGGGATAACTGTCCTTTTTTCCCCAAGTAGTTGACGCGCAATTGTTCCAATTGATCCAGCGTATCCGTTTTTGCGATCGCAGGAGTGGCTTCTTGTTTGAGGGCGACTAATTGGGTTTCTAGCTCGTTGAGCGAAGTAGTCATGAATTCAGTCGTGATCAGGTTTGAGAGAGGCAATGCTTGCCAAGGCTTTTCTTAGTTTACCGTTATCGGCTAACGGCGAGGGGGAAAGAAGACCCTATTATATTCCGCTAACGCCAGAATTAGGAGTGCGATCGCTAATATAACCGCTGTGGTGATCCCGCCGTACTGGACGAGGGTTGTGGGGTTGATTTGGATTAACGGCGTCGGTGTAACAGCTTCGATGGCGTTGGCTTGGGGTTCTAGATTGGGTTGGGTTTGGGGGTTGGTGTTAATCATGGTGTTTACCTCGGTTATCGATATCACCATGATGGCTTGGGTAATAGGTATTTTAGGTAGGCAAAAGTAGGGAAATTTAGAACGTTAGTCTTTGTAGGTAAATGTAGGATAATGTTGGTTTGTTCTGCGTCATTTGTCATTCGTCATTCGTCATTTGTTCTTTAACCACCTGTAGGGGCGACCCGCTTGCACCAATTAACAACACTCATCCATTCAATTTTATCGGGTCGCCCTCTTGTGGATTTGTCCTGTAGGGGCGACCCGCTTGCATTAATGAACAACACCAATCTACTCAATTGACTTGGGTCGCCCTCTTGTCGGTTTGTCCTGTAGGGGCGACCCGCTTGCAATAAACAACACCAATCTACTCAATTGACTCGGGTCGCCCTCTTATCAGTTTGTTCTCAATGTTGAAACGTTGATGGCGCTAAAGCGCAACTACAAGCGCAACTACAAACTGGCAGAATGGGGATGGATTTGATAAAATCGGCAAATGAACCTCAATGCTCACTAATGGACTCAAAAGATGCGCTAGAATTCATCAACAGGCTGCTTAGGGAGAAATCCCAGCCCGTTTTGGATGAATCAGAAGAAGCGATTTTTATTGGGATTTGGGATGAAAAAGAGTATCGGGATATTGCTGCTAAAATTCTTTTCAGTGAGCAACATACTAGAAAACTGGGTGCAGATTTATGTAAGAAAGTTACTCAATACTTAGAGATACGAGTTCGTAAACGCAATTTTAGGAAGCAAATAGAATATCGATATAAAGAGGGGTCAACCCAACAAAATAATGGGTTAAAATTCGATGCCAGTACCTTGGGAATGACCTCTCCCCCTGCCCCTCTCCTACCAGGAGAGGGGAGTAATTTATCGTCCTTCGGGGAGGATAATGATTCAGATATTATAAATGACAATATAATCATCAATCCCTTCACTCCCCAACAAGGCAGAATCGATAATCCGCAAGACTTCTTTAACCGAGAACGGGAAATCCGGCAGATATTCGAGGTGCTTAATAGTGGTAGCAGTGTTGCCTTAATCGGAGTAGAGGGTGTCGGTAAATCTTCTTTACTTTCCCAGATTGTCCGACTGGCGGGCAGTTATCTCCATTCGCCGCGTCAGTCTGTCTTTCTCGACTTAAATACAGTCGTAGATGAAGATGATTTCTATGGTGCATTATGTGATGAGATTGGTATCCCGGAAAGCAAGGGAGCAAGGCTGAGTCGCCATTTAAAATCGCGTCAAGTTCTGCTGGCTTTAGATAATGTGGGAAAAATGACGTGGGATGGCTTTAATCGCGGTGTGCGGGATTATCTACGCGGTTTGGCTGAGGGGAGTCAAGCACCACTGAAGCTGGTTTTAGCGGCGAATGAATCTTTAGATAAACTGTTTAATGATAGTTGGGATAATGGCAAAACTTCGCCTCTGGCAGGAGTTTGTCAAGAAGAAATCATAAAACCCTGGGATGAACCAACCGCCCGTGATTTTATTGATACACGTTTGGCGATGAATTCGATAAAGTTTACTGAAGCTGAAATTAATCAGTTAGTTGAAGAAAGTGGCGGTCATCCCCGGCGATTGATGCAGTTGTGTTATCGAATGTATTCCCGGTATTTGGAGGGTGGGTAATGAGCCAACATCGCCCGGTTCCCCGATTAGATTTAGCGCCGAAACTGAAGCGCCCTTTATCTTTATGGAATCCTTTGGATTATCTGCGTTTATTATATTGGGTTTTTTATTTTCCTCAAGCATTGCGCTGGTATGTAGATACCTTTGGTGGTGGGTATATTCCTCCAAAAGAAATGAATTGGCGCAAGGGATTAGAACTATTGCGTCAGAATCTGGTTCAGCGTCAGTTGCTTATTCAAGGGTTGATGTTGACTATTGTTATTCCTGTCGCTTTTTGTGGATTGCTTCAGCAGATAGGTTTTGAGATTGATTGGAGTCACGTGGCGTTGGGCGTGGCGTTGGGCGTGGCGGGAGGCGTGGCGGGAGGCGTGGCGGGAGCCATGGCGGGAGGCGTGGCGTTGGGCGTGGCGGGAGGCGTGGCGGGAGGCGTGGTGTTGAGCGTGGCGGGAGCCGTGGCGTTGGGCGTGGCGTTGAGCGTGGCGGGAGCCGTGGCGGGAGCCATGGCGGGAGGCGTGGCGTTGGGCGTGGCGGGAGGCGTGGCGGGAGCCGTGGTGTTGAGCGTGGCGGGAGCCGTGGCGTTGGGCGTGGCGTTGAGCGTGGCGTTGGGCGTGGCGTTGAGCGTGGCGTTGAGCGTGGCGGTAGGCGTGGCGGGAGGCGTGGCGTTGGGCGTGGCGTTGGGCGTGGCAATCTGGCGTCCAGAAAACTGGCTGATTGGTTCACTGTTAAACCTACGGCATCTTCAGAATAGAAGTTGGTTATTCCCGCGCATAACTCTAATTCCCATACCTTATCTAGGGTTGCGCTTACAGAATTGGTTGGAACAGGATTGGGAAAAGGGTTTACACAATATCAATCAATTATTGGCATATACTCTACAATTTATTCCTGTTGTAAAAAGCGTTAATCTGGTACTGGCTAAAGCCCCATCAGAACAACTAATTTGGCGTATCTCTCGGCTGGCTGAAACCCCTTTTGATTGGGAGCTACTACGTTTTTGTTCAGCTTCGCTGAATGCGGTGTTTAAGTCAAACGCCGTAGAGTTTTTTTTCTTATTTCCTCGTCATTGGCGGCAACAGCTTCAAGCTAACTTTATTACAGATACTCGATTAGACACCCCTGCTCGTGCTGCGGCGGCTGGTTTTTGGCATCTCCATGAAAAAGAACCCGCCAAAGCAACCGAAGCCTTTGCCGTTGTCCGTTCTCTTCTCTATGGTGAAGAACTCTTCACCCTCGCCCAAATTCTCACCACATTCAACGAAGCCAAAGAACCCGCCAAAATCGCCACATTAGAAGCCCCCAGTCCCCCTAATGAACCCCTACTGCATCCCCTAACCTGGAACACAATAAACGCCCTCCGTCGAGTCGTGGAAGATGCGCGAGTGGTTCAGCGTAGCGTCTCTCGTTCCACCCGTTCCTTTGCCCTCAACCGCGCCTTAGGAGAACTAGAAACTATCCTCAACCATATCGAAACCCTACCCGAAGCTGAACGAGAACTGATTAAAGATATTGCCCAAACTTGGCAAGACGCTTTATTACAAATTGCGACTGAAATTGGGCAGATTTCTATCACTAAACCCGTTACCAATCCTTATGTTGTAGGTGACCCGGTTGAAGGGAATCGCTTTGTTGGACGAGACGATATTCTCAGACAATTAGAAGAACTTTGGGTTATGGGTCAACAACTCCAGTCTGTAGTTCTCTATGGTCATCGCCGGATGGGGAAAACCTCGATTCTTTTAAATGTAGCAAACTGTTCTGGTTCACGGGTAAAAGTCGTTTATATTAACCTACTGCGTTTAGGCAGTCCCCAAGGTGTCGGGGAAGTGTTAATGGCGATAAGTGATGCAATTTCTGATGCTATCGGTTGTCCCCCTCCCGATGATGATGCTTTGCTAAATCTTCCTTATCGGACGTTTGAACGTTATTTTAAACAGGTGGTTGAGATATTACGGGAAACATCTCTACAGGGGTTAATTATTGCCCTAGATGAATTCGAGAAAATCGAGGAACTCATTGAAGCCGGAAAAATCCCTAATGATTTTATTGGCTATCTGCGGGGATTGGTGCAAATGAATTCTAAAGTCGCCTTTGCTTTTGCTGGATTGCACACCTTAGAAGAAATGACCGCCGATTATTTCCAACCCTTTTTTGCCAGCGTTCTTCCGATTCACGTTGGTTTCTTAGAACCTGCTGCAACGCGCCAAATTTTAGCCAATCCCAGCCTGGAAAATCCAGATGCGACTGTTTCAAATGTCCCGGATAATGAAGCGGTTGATTTTCCCCTGGATTACACCCCAGACGCCCTTGACTTAATCTATCGTCTCACCGCAGGTCAACCTTATTTAGTTCAACTGGTGGGATTCCAACTGGTGCGCCGTTACAATGATTTTGTGTTTGAACAGGGACATTCTCGTGATCCAGTTTTTACGGTAGAGGATGTGGAAGGGGTGATTAATGACCCCGCATTTTATCAGCGGGGACGGTATTATTTTGATGGGGTTTGGGGTCAAGCGGCGCGAGGGGTGTCGGGTCAACAGGAAATCCTCAAGATGTTAGCGCCTCACCCGGATGGGTTAACGATTGAACAATTAAGGATAAAATTAGCAGAATCATTCAGAGAATCAGGACTTGCGCCCCTAGAGGAGGAACAATTAGAGGAAGCGTTGGAGACATTAATACGCCATGATGTGATTCAGCAACAGGGTGATTATTGGCAGATTATTGTCGAACTTTTCCGGCGCTGGATGTTAAATCACTAGATTGTCATTTGTCATTTGTCATTTGTCCTTCGTTGAATCAATTTTTTACCGAATTGTAGTGGCGTGACATACCGACTTTTATCAATTAACCTTACGCCAAGAAACCGTAGGGGCGCACTGACGTGCATTGGTATAAACTTAAGGTGAAAGGCACAACTGGCAAGCTTTCCACCCTCATCCCCTAACCCCTTCTCCCACCCCCCTCGTTCCCCCTGACAAGAGGGGGGAGGACAGAGGATGCTTCGCTTTTTTTGCATAGGAGAAGGGGAATCATCACATAAAACCGCTTCTAGTATCAGGGAAAAAAACACCCTTTCTTTCTTGTATTTATTGCTCCCCTCTCCCATGGTGCGAGAGGGGCTGGGGGTGAGGAGGTTGTAGCTTAAGTTGACACCTAAGTCGCCAAATTGGACGCCTGGAAATAAATTTCCGGCTGAAAGCTAAAGTAAGCTAAAGCTTACTGAGTATTTGAACCCGTTTTAACGGGTTTTAGCTTTTAGCCCGAACTTTAGTTCAGGGCTTAGGCTAAAATTCCGAATAGGAACATTTGCGACAAAATGATTCTATTTGATGTAGAAACTTAGCCTGCTACGCCTCTACACTGGTAAAGACTGACAACCATCTTCCGTTAAAATCGCGTGTCTTCAACCAATCCCCAAACGTTCCCCTTAATCCTCGGTATTACTGGTGCCTCTGGCTTAATCTATGCAGTACGTGCCGTGAAGTTTCTCTTAGAAGCCGACTATACCATCGAACTCGTAGCATCAAAATCAGCCTATATGGTTTGGCAAGCGGAACAAAACACCCGTATGCCTCCAGAACCCGAACAACAGACACAATTCTGGCGTCAGCAAGCAGGTGTACCCACCAAAGGTAAGCTGATTTGTCATCGCTGGGGGGATGTGGGTGCAACCATTGCCAGTGGTTCGTTCCGGACGTTGGGAATGGTGATTATTCCCTGTAGTATGAGTACGGTGGCAAAAATTGCTAACGGTTTGAGTTCAGATTTATTAGAACGGTCAGCCGATGTGCAGTTAAAAGAAGGGCGTCAACTGATCATTGTACCCCGTGAAACACCATTTAGCTTAATTCACCTACGCAACCTCACCACTCTAGCTGAAGCGGGAGTAAAGATTGTGCCAGCCATTCCCGCCTGGTATCACAATCCTCAAACGATTGAAGATTTAGTGGATTTTGTTGTGGCGCGAACCTTTGACCAACTCAATATTGATTGTGTTCCTTTAACGCGATGGCAAGGCGGTTTTCGAGAAAAGCTTTGACCCTTCCCTTGGTTCAGGAAATCTGGTTTGTAGGGGCGGGTTTCAAAATTATCGTTTCTTACTCACCTAAGTAGGTGGACACAATTAAAGTTAGCAGTGGAGATTAGGGAACAGGGAACAGGGAACAGGGAACAGTAAGGGTTTGAGGCTTGTTTACATAACTTAATCTAGTTAAGTTTATTTCCACCAACCTACTTAGATGTAACAAAACCCGCCCTAACCCAGTCACGGCGATTAAAATCGCTGCTACACAAACAAAGTCCGCCTACGCGGACTGAATTGTAACGGCGGTAGTTAAGCTGAATTTGGAATTAGCTAGGTATATAATTGATTGCGTTTAATTTAATTCAGATCTAAACTTTGAAGAGAATATAGAAATAATGCAGACTAGAGTTACATTAATGGAAAAAGAAAGTGGAAGCGAGGGATCATTGAATTCAGAACTTACCTAACTTAGCGAAAAGAATGAGCAGGATTAGCCGTCAGGATCGAGAGTTGCGCGACACCCCCAACCGTACCCACCGATGAAATTAGCCACATCTGTTGTCAGGTTGATATTAATGAGTCTGCTCATGTTTAGCTGTGGTCAGGCTCCACAACGTCAGGAGAAAAATTTGAATCGACAGCAAATTGAACAACTCGCTCGAATTCAGTTACCTCCAAGCAGTAAGGAGATCGAAGTGCATACCGAGTCCGGTATTGACTCGTTGATTGTCCTGCGGTTTACTCTCGATCAAAGTGATTTGGATAGTTTTTTGACCTGTGCTGGGTATACTGAACCCTTAAAAGAAGGATTTCGTCCCTTTAGTTCACAAGAGTTGAGGGATGTTTCTTGGTGGAACCCAGACGAGGCAAAAGACGTTATTGGCGGATTCCTGAATACCTCAGACTGGGCTAGTGAAGTGATGGTCGATGTTTCAGGTTCTCAGCCAGTTGTCTACTTAAAATCTTATGATTTGTAGTTGTCTCTAAGGTTTTACCCATCTGAGAAAAGAGAGATACGTTAACTTGTATACTCTGCACTCCTACTCTCTAACTTAAGGCTGGTGGGTTGAGCGAAGTCGAAACCCAACCTACGGTATATTAAGGGTTTCGGCGATGTCAAAATGCTTATTTCAGTGCCATTCTACTCTGATACCGTGGTTCGTGCCAAAACGCGATAAACATTCACCGTTTGCTGTTTTCCTTTCAAGGCTAAAGGTCCCCAGGATTCAACCTCAAATTCCCCTTGGAGTTGATCTAGCGTTTGTTGACCAATGAGAATCCGACAGGGAGTCGGTTGACGCTGTTTCTCACAACTCTCTAGCCGGGACGCAATATTAACACTATCGCCAATTACGCCATATTCTAAGCGGTCTTTGCCGCCTAAACTACCCACCACAACTGGACCGGTAAAAATACCAATCCGCATTTGAATCACAGGTAAACCTCGGCGTCGCCAATCTCGGTTCATCGACTCCAGGCGATCGCTAATTGCTAATGCACAGTCTACCGCCGCTTTCGCATCTTCGGCGACTTCGGTTCTGTGCAAACGTGACATGGGGACACCAAACGCCACCATCACCCCATCCCCGGTAAACTTATTCACAATCCCCTGACGCTGGAGGACTTCACGAGTCACCACTCCCAGAATTTCATTTAACCATTCCAACAACGCCTCCGGGGTCATCTTTTCCGATATGGTACTGAAATCTTTAATATCGGCAAAAAACATCGTGGCGGTGAGGCGAATGCCCGGTAACTTACCAGATTTTAGCAAGCGATCGCGACCTTGCCAAAGGGCTTGAGCAACTTCAGGTGAGGTATTCTGTCCCAACAGCTTCATTACAATGCGTTGCTGTTGATGGGCTTCATAAGACCGATGGGTGACAAAAATCGCCACCGTTAACCCAAATCCGAATGCTGGCGCAGCAAACGGAACCCAGCCACCTTGGGTCAATAGGTAAAAACAAACACTCGATAACACCCCCAAACTACCCGTCACCCCAATAATTAACGCCAGGGGATGATACGTCACCCGCCCCAATATCCCCCCGATCGCAATCCAACCAATAATCCACAGGATTTCCGCCTGTTCTGACCAAAACCAGAATAAAGGACGCTTACCCGTCGCCGCATCCAGGAATTGGCTAACCATTTGAGCCTGCATTAAAACCCCAGGTATTTTCGCATTTTTTTCCAAGGCGGGACTAAAGGGTGTGGCGAATAAGTCTTTGAGACTGGGTGCAGTGGAACCAATAATCACAATTTTGTCCTCCACCCAACTCGGATCAACTGTTCCATCTAAAACATCGGTCAAGGAGACTTGTCGCGCTACCTGATAAGGAGAGCGATAATTAAGTAAGACTTGGAACCCGCCAACATCTCCCTTTTGATATCCTCCTGCATCTTCCGTTAAGGGTGACAACACCGCCTCACCAAGTTGGGGAATATCTGGATTATCAGGACTGGCTTCCAGTTCAATCCCACGGGGCTCTAGATAGGCAAGTGCCAAAAGCATGGAAAATGAGAAAAGTACGCCGCTTTCATTCTCCGCCAAATACAAATTGCGACGAACCACATCATCCGGGTCAAGGGGTATATCATTAAAACCAATACGTTCTGGCGATACGTCTGGTGGTGGTGGGGTTCCGGCGCGGATATCAATATTCTGAATCGCAATTAAATTCGGTTGTTGCAGTTGTTCCACTAACTGCTGATGACCCGGTTCCACAGGAAGATTGCGATACAAATCTAGACCAATAACGGCGGGTTCAGCGGCTTGCAGTTGGCGTAATACTTGTGCTAAAACCTGATCTGAGATGGGCCACCGATTTTGATTTTCTAGGTCTTGTTCTGTAATCGCGACAACCAAAATCCGAGGATCAGGTTCCGTTTCCAGAGGTCGCAGGCGGACAAACTGGTCATACGCCGCCAGTTCTAGCGGTTCTAGTCCACCCAAGTGTCGCACGCCCAGAAGGGTAATGATCACAGCAATGGTCGAAACGCCCACGACTCGCAGATTTGCCAAATCGGGTAACGCCGTACTAACCGTTCGAGGGATGCGAAAAATCATAGGACTAAATCTCTAAGCTTCTCGGAAGCCGCTGGACAGCGATGGAGATATTACTCAAACCCGAAGATGCCTTCACGTTGTCCAACTAACTGTGGCAGCAAAGCCCTTACCGCATTATGCCACAGTTTGTAGTAGGCACTTTAGTGCCTCAAGCGAGTCTAATGCTTACCGATGAACACGGATTTTGTGGAGACATGGAATTTAGCGATCGCGCTCTAAATCATCGATTACCTTTTGCAAGTACCAATTCTCTGGCATCCCTGGATTTTTTTTCTTGGCTATTTCAATCAAACGCGCAGCAACATCCCAATATCCCCCCACCATCCGCAGGAGTCGTTGTTGTAACTCTCGATCCACTCGCGCATTCGACCGAATTTGTCGTTCTTGATTGATAAAGATGTCTTTCCGATTCAGTTTAGCCGAGCGTTTTTTGATCTCAGCTTCAGCTTTTGCCACTTGCTGCTTCTGCTGATTTAATGCCTGATGATACTTCTGCCAATCCTGTTTCTCAAAATACAGATTCGCCGCTTGTTGATAATCATCCGCCGCGCCTTGATAATCTTGAAAATCAGCCCGCGCCGCCGCCCGATGATAATAAATTTGCGGATCATTGGGCTGAATCGTTAACCCTCGCGAATAGTCCTCAATTCCTTGGCGATAGTCGCCCAGTTTCGAGTAAGCTTGACCTCGACAAACATAATATTGGGAATTGTCGGGTTGTAACTCAAGTAACTGGGTAAAATCCGCGATCGCACCCCGATAGTCCCCCAATTCAATGCGAACCCGTCCCCGATAGTGACGCACTTGGATATCATTGGGATCAAGCTGCATGGCTCGACCTAAATCTTCCATCGCTCCTCTTAAATTCCCCAATTTGCTGCGAATAATTCCCCGATAACAATAGGCTCTAGCATCATTGGGTGCAACGTGCAGCAGCCACTGGCAATCCTCTAAGGCTTCCTGATGCTTTCCCCGTTGTAGCTTGTTGATAACTTGAGTCAGATACTTCTGCGTCTCCGCCGCACTCGCCGCCTGGATTTGCGATGCCTGAATTTGCTTGATACTCTCTAGGCAACTCTGGCAATTGTCTTTATCCTTCTGATCCAGATACAGTTTGGCAGCTTGTTTAAAGGATGCGATCGCCTCTTTGGTTTTCCCCAACCGACGGTAGGCTGTCCCTTGCAGTTTATACGCCGCCCCGTGATTCCCATCAATCTGGAGAACCTGTTGAGCATCCTCCAGGGAAGCTTGAGCCTCTCCCTGCGCCAATTGAGCCAAACTGCGCCCCAAATAACTATCCAGATGTTCAGGATTCACCTGTAGCGCCTGGGAATAATCCGCGATCGCACCTTGGCAATCCCCTAAATCAAAATGAGCCAATCCTTGTCTGTAGTAAGCATCGGCAAATTCTGGATTAATCCGCAACGCTTGCTCAAACTCCTGAATCGCTCCCTCTAAATCGCCTTGTTGCGCCTTCTCGCGCCCGCGCTCGTAAAATTCCTGCTCCATTGCCCACGTCCAACTCGTTTATGCGATCGCCGATTATCTTGTCAATCATGATAACCTCATTAGCGATCGCGTTTCCATTTGAGTCGTTAACACAGCAATGGGGCAAAAAGGCAATAGGCAATAGGCAATAGGCAATAAAAATACCTGTATTTGTTCGTGAAGTATCTGATACAACTGCCATTAACTTTCTGGTGTCTCCTGAGTCATTAGTTTTTCCATCGTTAACAAATCCTGCTCAAAATCAGTTTCATCATAATGTAAATAGGCTCCTGCTTGCTTGAGAAAACTATCCACCTCATAACGCGAAGAGAGGTTGAGCATTCTGCCCACTTGCGCCGAAGTAATCACTCCCTGACGGTAAGCTTCAATGGCTAAACACTCCACGACTTTTCCAGAAACGTTATTCCACTTCTCCTGGATTGTGTTGACAATTTCATCAGGTAGATGGATGGTAATTTGCACAGAACATCCTCCAGTTTTTCAGGTTTGGCTTAGGCGACAACATGGAATCCTCGACTCGACAAGCCGTCAGTAGTGAGGACTTTAGTCCTCTCATGGCGCTAAAGCGCCTACTACAAACAAACTCGGAGCGATCGCCTATAGACAGATGAGGCAAACCCAATTCGGCGTGTAAGATATAAAAAGAGATAAATCTTAAAAAAAGTTCATGATTGTATCCGCCTCCGGCTTTGATCGGTTTAAACAAGCCGTTAAAGATAAAGTCTTTTTTGGCAATGAACCCACACCGGAGTTGATTGCCATCCTCATCGTCTATTTTGTCCAGGGTATCCTGGGACTAGCCCGTTTAGCGATTAGCTTCTTCCTCAAAGACGAACTGGGTTTAAGTCCCGCCCAAGTCGCAGCCCTAATCGGGATTGCTGCCTTACCTTGGGTAATTAAACCCCTATTTGGCTTTCTGTCTGACGGACTCCCCTTATTTGGCTATCGCCGCCGCCCTTATCTGGTTCTGTCAGGCTTGATGGGAACAGCCGCGTGGTTAAGTTTGGCAACGGTAGTCCATACAGCTTGGGCGGCAACCCTTGCCATTCTCCTGAGTTCCCTTTCTGTAGCGATTAGTGATGTCATCGTAGACTCGCTTGTGGTGGAACGGGCAAGGCGGGAATCATTAAGCAACTCTGGTTCCCTACAATCCCTAACGTGGGGAACCTCTGCTGTCGGGGGAGTGATTACCGCGTATCTGAGTGGTTGGCTGCTGGAGGCATTCAATACACAAACTGTTTTTGGCATTACCGCCACCTTTCCCCTACTCGTCTCTGGTGTGGCGTGGTTAATTGCCGAAGAATCCGTTAGTTCGGGGATAAACACCGCCACTGTCACTAACCAAATTAAGCAATTGCGCCATGCGGTGACTCAAAAAGCGATTTGGTTACCCACCGCATTTATCTTTCTCTGGCAAGCCACACCCACCGCCGATTCAGCCTTTTTCTTTTTCTCCACCAATGAACTCGGATTTGAACCGGAATTTTTAGGGCGGGTGCGTTTAGTCACCAGTTTGGCATCTCTGGCAGGTGTCTGGGTCTTTCAACGCTTTTTAAAGGGTATCCCTTTCCGCACGATTATGGGATGGACAACTGTCCTATCGGCTGTGTTGGGAATGACGACTCTAATCTTAGTCACCCATGCGAATCGGGCGTTAGGCATTGATGATCATTGGTTTAGTTTAGGTGACAGTCTGATTCTGACGGTGATTGGACAGATTACGTTTATGCCCGTACTTGTGCTTTCAGCCAGACTTTGCCCGTCGGGAGTGGAAGCGACTTTATTTGCCTTGCTGATGTCGATATGGAATTTATCCGGATTGCTATCTCACGAATTGGGGGCGTTATTAACCCATTGGCTAGGGGTAACAGAACATAACTTTGATCGCCTGTGGTTATTACTGACGATTACCAACCTCTCTAGCTTATTACCCTTGCCCTTCTTGGGTTGGTTACCAGCTTCTGATCCGCAAGCTGAAATTAAAGGCGAAACTGAACCAAAATCATTACCGCCAGCAGAAATATTTGAACATCATACATCGGGTTCTTTCTCCGAACAGCCATTTCTACCTGATGTCTTGCCAGAGTTGATCCGGGTTGGTAGTGAGGACTTTAGTCCTCTTGTCAATGGCGCTAAAGCGCCTACTACAAACCGGGTTGGTAGTGATGACTTTAGTCCTCTGGATCAATAGTGCTAAAGCGCTTACTACAAACCGGGTTAGTAGTGAGGACTTTAGTCCTCTTATCAATGGCGCTAAAGCGCCTACTACAAACACGATTAAATAACGAGGAAATAAACGATGATTGCAACAGAACAATTTTTAGAATCAAAGTCTTCACTGTCTTATGATCGCGAAGGATGGAAACAGGGGTATCAATCCCAGCCAAATGAATATGATTACTGGATTGAGGATATTGAAGGAGAAATTCCGCCAGCGCTGAATGGCACGTTGTTTCGCAATGGTC
The DNA here is from genome assembly GCF_040218245.1 of Coleofasciculus sp. E1-EBD-02. Taxonomy (NCBI): domain Bacteria; kingdom Bacillati; phylum Cyanobacteriota; class Cyanophyceae; order Coleofasciculales; family Coleofasciculaceae; genus Coleofasciculus; species Coleofasciculus sp. E1-EBD-02. Next base: position 48,280 of record NZ_JAVJQN010000045.1, read on the forward strand.
CAGGTTTACTCGATGTCCATGGTCAACCCCTACATCACCCCTTTGATGGGGATGGTATGATTTGTGCGATCGCGTTTGATCAAGGTCGTGCTTATTTCCGCAATCGCTTTGTTCGGACTGAAGGCTTTCTCAAAGAACAAGAAGCCAGAAAAATGCTTTATCGCGGTGTTTTTGGCACCCAAAAGCCCGGAGGGTGGCTGGCGAATGCCTTTGATATTGATATTAAAAATATCGCCAACACGAACGTGATTTACTGGGGCGGTAAATTATTAGCCCTTTGGGAAGCAGCGGAACCTTATCGGTTAGACCCCAAAACCTTAGACACCATCGGAAAAGAAACTCTAGACGGTATTTTGGCACCCGGAGAGGCGTTTGGTGCTCATCCTTGGATTGACCCAAGCTGCAATCAAGATGGGGGTGCGCCTTGTTTAGTGAATTTTGCGATTAAACCGGGTTTTTCTACCAAAATCACGATTTATGAATTAGATGAAGCTGGGAAATTGAAACGGCGTAAAAGTCACACGGTTCCAGGTTTTGCCTTTATCCATGACTTTGTGATTACGCCCAATTACTGCATCTTTTTCCAAAATCCTGTCACCTATAATCCCGTTCCCTTCCTGTTGGGATTAAAAGGGGCGGGTCAATGTGTAGACTTTAAACCCAACGCACCGACTCGGATTCTAGTAATTCCGCGTCATGGTAATGAACCGATGCAAGTCTTGGAATCTGAAGCTGGGTTTATTTTTCACCATGCCAATGCCTTTGAACAAGGGGATCAGATTTGTGTGGATTCGATTTGCTATGAGTCGTTAACTCAAGTGGAACCGGAGATAGATTACCGGAACGTAGATTTTGATGCGATCGCGCCGGGACAACTGTTTCGGTTTACACTGAATTTAGCGGATTCTACGGTACAACGACAGCGATTATTCGCACGTTCCTGTGAGTTTCCCTGTGTCCATCCCGATCACGTTGGACGCCCTTACCGTTATGTGTACATGGGAGTGACTCATAATCCTACAGGGAATGCTCCACTGCAAGCGATCGCTAAGTTTGATGTCACCACAGGTGAGAAACAGGTTTGGAGTGCAGCCCCCCAAGGCTTTGTCAGTGAACCGATTTTTGTCCCCCATCCTGAAGCGAACCGAGAAGATGAGGGTTGGGTGTTGACGTTGGTGTATGATTCGAGTCATCATCGATCCGATGTGGTGATTTTGGACAGTCGAGATTTGAGCCAAGGCGCGATCGCACGACTACATCTCAAGCACCATATTCCTTACGGATTGCACGGAAGCTGGACTTCGACAGTCTTTTGATCTTAATTTATCTGTCATTTGTCATTTGATCGGGGCGGGTTTTGCAGCCAAGCTAGGGATAACAATCAATATTAGTCCCTAAACCCGCCCCTACACACAGACGTTTCTGTCATCACTCTGGAACAAGACTTTCTCATCTCCCTCATCACCACATCACCCTCATCTTCTCCATCGCTTCTATCTTTCCTAGTGCAAGAAGGCAGAAATCACCGAACAGCTAACATCTCCCCCAGCTCCCTCTGCTTCCCCAGCTCCCTCTGCTTCCTCTGCTTTATCCTATCTACGAAGCTGCTCAAGTATTTTTGCCGCGCTGCACTAGGGTTCAATCGCGTAAAATTATGAATATCAATAGCTAATCGTATTGTCCAAATCTTAACCAAACCCAAAATAGGTTAAAACAAAATCTGGACGATACCGATTCTTAGATCAGCCGATGTACATTTAAATTGGATATTTCTGTTCCCTATTCCCCGTTCCCTGTTCCCATTGAGGAATTTAGACATCCTGATCTAAATGCTGGACAGCTAATCGAGGCAAAATAATTTTGGTGGAAAAGGATTATGAAATTTAGCATCGTCATCACGACTCATAATCGCCTCACTTTGCTCAAGCGGGCAATTGACAGTGCGTTAGCTCAAACGATACCGTGCGAAGTAATTGTGGTAGATGATGGCTCGTCTGATGGTACGGATATGTATGTCCAGGGGCGACGAAAAGAACTCTTGGACAGGGGTGATACCCGTTTAATTTATCATCGAAATTCGACGAATTTGGGTCACTCAGGAACGGTTAATCAGGGTGTAGCATTGGCGACAGGAGAATGGGTAAAACTGGTGGATGATGACGACTACCTTGCCCCTAATTGTATTGAAGAAATGGTGAAGGCGATCGCAGGGTGTCCAGATGCTGTGATTTGCTCCTGTCGAGCCATTCAGGTCAATGAGAATGAGAAAGAAATCAACAGAAGTCGGCACGTTGGTAAGGGAACACTTGTATATATTCCCCAAGCCGAGATTCATTACGCCATGCTGTTGGAACTCTTGCCATTTGGCACGCCTGTACAAGTAGCCTTTTCCCGTTCAGCTTTCCTTAAGTCAGGAGGATGGGATACTCAATTTGATACGAATTATGATGATATTGATTCCTGGATTAAAATTGCCCAGTTTGGCGATGCTGTGTTGATCAATAAATGTCTGGCTTATCGGACTATTTGGCAAGGTTCATTTAATAGCCAATTTACGTTTGACAAACGCCTGGAAATTAATCTAATTATCAAAGAAAAAATTTATTCGTGTATCAGCCCCAAATATCGTCATACTTTACCAGAACTATCAGAGATTAAGTCATCGATAAAAATTCATTGGGGATTTGCTGCCCTCAAAAAAAGAAAATTTATCAGCGCGGCAAGAATTTGGTTAAAAACGGATTTATCTATAGCGGCGGTAAGGTTATTTTTAAAACGAATCATTGCCAGAAATTGTTTAGATGAATTATTAAAAGAGTCTCAGGCAACACCCATTTTATTAGTGCGTGAACATAACTGAGTGATTTAAAGGTAAAGGTAACTCCAGGAAGCAAGTGCGACCGTATCTGCCCTAACCCAGACAAAATCCATAACAATGGGCAAGGGTTTTGATGTAAAATCAATAGTCCGCAGTCAAACGAAAATGCTTGTAGCAAGGGAGATACTTCTATGACCCGGATGTATTACGATGCAGATGCTAACTTAGACCTACTCACTGATAAAACAATTGCAATTATCGGCTATGGGTCTCAAGGTCACGCCCACGCCCTGAATCTCAAAGAGAGTGGCATTAAGGTGATTGTGGGTCTGTATCCGGGCAGTAAGTCGGTGGCGAAAGCGGAGTCAGCCGGATTAACGGTTCATTCGGTTGCTGATGCGGCGAAAGCGGCGGATGTGATTATGATTTTGCTACCGGATGAGGTGCAGAAAACGGTATACACCGCAGAAATTGCCCCGCATTTGAAAGAAGGGAATGTCCTTGCCTTCGCCCATGGGTTTAATATTCACTTTAGTCAAGTTGTTCCCCCACCGGATGTTGATGTGATTATGGTGGCACCCAAAGGACCAGGGCATTTAGTGCGACGGACTTACGAACAGGGAGAAGGTGTTCCTTGCCTATTTGCCGTGTATCAGGATGCCACAGGTCAAGCTCGCGATCGCGCCATGGCGTATGCTAAAGGAATTGGTGGGACTCGTGCGGGTATTTTGGAAACCTCATTTCGGGAAGAAACGGAAACCGATTTATTTGGTGAACAAGCCGTGTTATGTGGGGGTTTGAGTGCTTTGATTAAAGCGGGATTTGAAACCTTAGTGGCGGCGGGTTATCAGCCAGAGTTGGCGTATTTTGAATGTCTCCACGAAGTTAAATTAATTGTGGATTTGATTGTGGAAGGCGGACTAGCCAATATGCGCGATAGTATCTCTAATACTGCTGAATATGGCGATTATACCCGTGGACCTCGCATCGTTAATGACCAAACCCGCGCCGAGATGCGGAAAATTCTGCAAGAAATTCAATCAGGTCAATTTGCCCGTGAGTTTGTGTTAGAAAACCAGTCAGGTAAACCTGGATTCACCGCCATGCGCCGTCAGGAAGCGGAACATCCGGTAGAGGAAGTGGGTAAAGATTTACGGGCAATGTTTAGCTGGTTGAAGAAGTAGTTATTCGTCATTTGTCATTTGTCATTTGTCATTTGTCATTCGTCATTTGTCATTTGTCATTCGTCATTCGTCATTTGTTAATTTTTGGCAAGGCAATTGGCAAATGACATCAACCTTTATAACCCAGTCCGCGCAGGCGGACTTTGTTTGTGTAGCAGTGATTTCAATCGCCTTGGCTTCTGGCTACCACCTCTGTTCTAATTGCTCAACTTCTTTTTCCGTGCGTTCGTTCGGGTTGGTGGGATTCCAGTCAGGAAATAACCCAATTAAGAATTGATTGATGCTGGTGCGGGTGTTGCGGCTAGCATCATCTAGCGGTGCAGGTAGGACGCGATCGCCTAGCGTGATAAACAGCAATGCTAATATCAACAGGGGTCCTAGAAGATTTTTGAAACGCATAGCTTTACTCCCAGTCGCATTAATGAATTGTGCATACTGCTAGTTTTCCCCTAGGTCAAGATAAAACCAGCATTTTTTAATCATTCTTTACATTCTAATCAAAACCAGGTTCCCCTGCTCCCCCTGCTCCCCCTGCTCCC
>NZ_JAVJQN010000046.1:0-5752 GCF_040218245.1 Coleofasciculus sp. E1-EBD-02
GACCAATGACCAATGACCAATGACCAATGACCAATGACCAATGACCAATGACCAATGACCAATGACCAATGACCAATGACCAATGACCAATGACCAATGACCAATGACCAATGACCAATGACCAATGACCAATGACAATTACCAAGGATTACCCACCAGCGTGAAACCAGACCAGTAGTAGGGATGGGTAAAATCAATATCCTCTTGGTTCAATAAGTCTGGAGGTAAGGGAATGACGAGTTCAGGCGTAATTAATTGTCCGTTTTCAATCCGCACCTGACCCTGTTGCAACGCTAGTTGGGTGCGCCGCAAGGCTTCAGCTTTAATCGGGACTTGCTTGAGTTGTCGATAAAATTCAGCCATCAATCCTGTAGTTCCCCGATCATCCACATACCAAAGACTGGCTAATGCAGACTTAACACCGACTTGTACCGCTAACCCCGCAAACCCTAACTCCGCTTGTTCATTTCCCAAGGCGGTACGACAGGCGGATAGGACTAATAATTCCACCGGGGGTTTATTCCATCCCAACGTCCGTACCTGATCCAATCTTAGTTTCGTATCACTCAGTTGAATAAACGAGTTCGAGGGATCGCCAGGAAGAAACTCCGCATGAGTAGCCAGGTGAATAATGCCAAAGGGAGTTTGCTGACGTTGAGATTTCAGGTTATCTAGGGTAAACTTTTCCGTGACAAAGGATTGGGCTGACCACAGTTGGTCAATCGTAGACAACTCTATCGGCACAAAGGGTAGCGGATCGAGTTCGGTAAACTCACTCGCCCCCATTGCCAAAACTTTCAGGCTGGTGATATCTCGGTAACGGGTATCCGTGAGGCTGATACTGGGCATTAAGCCCACACTATACCGTTTAATAATAAAGTCATTGCCGTCATGCAACGCCGCTAGGGGAACATGGCGTAACCCGGCGTCAAGAATAAAGCTTAAGGTTTCGATATTGAGTTGCTGCAAGTCCTTTTCTAGGGGACTGACTAGCCATTGATAGACTTGCTGCGCGGGAATACGATAGGCTGTAGGTCGTCTAGCATTCGTCACTGTGGCGTGAAAGTCTCGGACAGCAGAGAGGACTTGGCGACGGGTGACATTCAGGGATTTACGAATCGGCGGTTGGTCAGCCGTCACCAAAATTAATTCTAAGCGATCGCTATCTTGGGGAATCTGCGATCGCAACAGTGACAGCGAGGTATTTTCCCTCCCTTGCTTCTGAGGAATCGGCGTAATCACTTGGGGTGCAAAGATGACATAGATCACCGCTGGTTTGACACCCGTGGCGCTGTTGATCTCTTGCAATAGGCTTTGGGCTTGGTTTAGGGTAATGTCTGAGGTGTTGTCTAAGCCCAAATAATCGGCATACTCTTGACTGATTGATTGGTCAAGTTCCCCCAGTCCACTGGGTTCCAGTTTGGGATTAGATACCACCAGTGGTTTGGGTCGTGTCAACGGGTTGGTTAGGTCTACGGGATTAACATCGCCAAGGGTAATAATTTGAATATTACCTTCACCATAGCTTCTAGAAAACGATTGAACGGGTTCAATGGTAAACTCACCACTGGTCAGAGAACCCGCCGTCCCATTTTCCTCAGCATCACCCACGGTAAAGGGAATATCCCGCAATCCCCCCTGATGTGAAATCGTAATCGCACCCCCACCGCTTCCGCCAGATGTAGAGATACTCGCCTCTTTATCTAAGGTATCGGGTATTTCCTCCGGTTCCAGTCCCCCCGCAGGAATCTGCGACAAGGCGTCTTGAGTCACCTCGGTAGCCGTGAAAAGACCCGTCGCTGTCGCCTCAACATCCCCCCCTGTACCGATATCCAAGGCTTGAGAATTAATGATGGAGACCTGAATATCACCCTCATTTTCCGTCACTGTCAACTCAACAGTTCCCGCATCTCCATTGAGAGAACTGGACACCAGCGGACCTGTAATAATATCTTGACCCGCCCGGAGGGTAATATTGCCACCCTTACCCGTTCCCGCTGAACCGGATAGTAAGACTCCAGGATTAGCAATAGTGTCCTCTAAAAATCGCACCTCACCCCCAGACGTATCAATAATACCCATAGTGCTGGTTAGGCGAATATCTCCGCCATCCCCCATCGCTGACCCAGAACCCAGAGACCCTGTGGTAATATTTCCCTCAGCATTCATGGTAATATCTCCCCCTCGACCCATTCCCCCCGCAAAGGTAAACACCGCCCCATCCACCGCCAGTAAACCACTCCCGGTTTCCAGGGTTAATTCTCCCCGCATTGGATCAATAAAAATGTTTCCTGTGATACTCGTCAGCGAAACCGCCCCCCCATCCCCATGGGTCGAACCGGAATCAATGCCGCCTGTGATAATATCTCCCTGTGCCTGTAAACGGATATCTCCGCCCTGACCTTCAGAGGCTAAGGAGAAGAGAGTTTGGGTACTAATCGTATCCGCCGTGGCGGTGAGATTAATCGCACCTGCATCAAAATCACTAGACGTATCAATTGTTCCCACGGTGACAGACGCGCCGGAAATCGTCACATCTCTACCCTCAGCCGTAATCGATTGACTTTGATCCATCAAAAAAGACCCCGCCAAATCCCCATCTGAGTCAGCAGTAAATGTAATTGACCCACCACCGGGACTAAAGTTTAAAGATACGCCATCAGCTAGGGTAATATTGTTTGTCGCCTCTAATCTGACATTCCCCGTTTGATTTTCCAGGATGGCACTGGATAGGGTAAAGTCTACATTACCCCCATCACTGGCGAAAATCGTCCCGGCTGCATCACCACTACTGGGACTATTGGGATTGAGTCGGTTATCGTCTGCACCTGTCTCCACAATCATAATATTGGTGGGATCAAGGATAACTGTACCATTCACGCCATTAGTAGCCCCAACATTCACCACTCCCGAAAATGCCAAGTTATTCTTCCCAGAGACTTCCACAAAGCCGCCATCTCCAGCATTAATACCGCCACGGGCGCTGATATTGCCATAAAATATAGTGGTATCATCCGCCCAGACAATCACCTCACCGCCATCCCCTGTGATTCCTGCATCCGCCCGAATTAGCGAATCCTGACTAATAAATGTGTGAGTTGCATTGGGTATCATTCCTTGACCCTGAACATTCCCACCAATTCGCACCTGACCCCCGCCGTTTATCCCAGAGGCGTTAATGTCTGCACCGAAGAGTCCAATGCGATCGCCAATTATTGTAACTGATGGAGGATTCGCTGTTGGCGCATCAGCAAATACATCCAGGGTTCCAGAGACAATCGTTGTCCCCTGAGTGGGAATTGCCGAATTAGAATCCGTTAAGGTGACAGTTCCATCCGGTTGAACCGCTAACCCTGTCTCCATTCCCTCCCCTGAACCCGTCAGCAATGCGGCTAAATCCAGGGGAGTAATAGGGAGAAGCTGTCCAGAACTATCGGTGAGGGGTTCGAGTTCCAAACTCAGGATATGTCCAGGTTGACTAATTCTAACTCGATTCTGTCCCGGTATTGACGCGATCGCAATCTGTCCACTAGAGGCTGTCAGGTTCCCGGTATTAATCACCGGATTCCCCAGTAAGGTTAAATTCCCCTCAGTTACAGCTAAGTTTCCAGCGTTGACAATTGCCCCAGGTTGTGCTATATCAAACGTAAAAAGATTGGGTGTACCAATCAAATCCTGGTAATAATTGTCACCCCAAGCCTTAAACCAAAGCGTTTCGCCAAACCCAATTCCCGTAGCCGTTGTCGCGGTAAAGTCAGCCGGAACATTCAGTTGAGCATTCGCACCAAAAATAAACCCGGCGGGATTCATTAAAAATAGATTCGAGGTTCCCCCGGTGACTTGCAGCAAACCATTAATCAGTGACGCATCCCCGCTAACAATTCGCCCCAGGATATTCTCAATCGTAGGTGAACTGATAAAATTAGCAATTTGGTCAGCATTCAAATTTAATTGCTCAAAACTATGAAAGAGATTCGCGCCATCTCCGGAATAGCTACCCCCGGTAATCGTAAACTGATTTCCCGTTTGCGTGACTTGGGTTCCAGTCCCATCATTAGCAGGTGTCACCCCTTCAGTATTGGCGGGTGCTGAATAAAAGACACTCAGCCAAAAAACAGAACTACAAAGCCAGTACAGAGAGAATCGAGTCGATTTCATGGTTGGTATAGCACTTGTCTGTCAGCATTGTGGCACAATTTTTGACCTGAAACCGCCACATCTGCATCAGACTGAAAAGCTATAATCTGAATGACGCAACCCTTCGACTTCGCTCAGGGTATTAGGAGAGGGACAAAGGACTTATGGCATGGACGCCGGGACACCCGTTAAAAAAGCGCCCCTTTGTGGTGGATTGTGTCCTAGGAGAGGGCGGATTCGGAATCACCTACAAAGTCCATCATCAGTTCCTCGACCAGGATTTTGTGATTAAAACGCCCAACGCCCGTTTGATAAATGACCCCGATTATCCAAAATATCTGAACCGCTTTATTCAAGAAGGACAGCGAGTCGCTAAGATATGTCATGACCCCCATCCCCATATTGTCCGCGTGACGGATTTGTTTGAAGAGGCGGGGATTCACTGTCTGGTGATGGATTATGTACCAGGGGAGAGTTTATGGAAATACGTGCAGAACCAAGGCGCGTTGTCAGAAGCCCAGGCGGTGCGATATATTCGCCAGATTGGGGATGCGCTGCGTGTGGTTCATCAAGCGGGATTAGTGCATCGGGATGCGACACCCCTAAATATTATGGTGCGGAATCCGGAAAAAGCGGTATTAATTGATTTTGGCATTGCCAAGGGATTAATCCCCACCACGAGTACAACCACGGATAAAGCCGGGAATCGCGGATTTGCCCCCTATGAACAGATGGTGCGCGGAAGTCGTAAGATTACGGTTGATGTGTATACCTTAGCGGCGTCCTTATATTATGCGGTGACAGGTCAACGTCCGATGGATTCCTTTTCTCGCAAGTTAGATGATGCCGAATTAATACCGCCGCAACAGCTTAGTTCTGGGTTAAGTGATGCCACAAACCGGGCTATTTTATCGGGAATGGCATTAGAAGCCAAAAACCGCCCCCAATCAATCGAAGCGTGGTTAGCGTTATTAACGTTTGAACCACCAATTATCTTGTCGGTGACATCTCCATCCGTTGAGAGTTCAGCTACGGTTCAGCCGGCAAAAACAGCAAAAACCCTACCCGTGTCAGCATTTAACTTTCAAGTGGTGACGGTAGAGGTTAAACCGGGGGTGTTGGGGAAAGAAAGAAAACTAACGCTGAATCGTCGCACTCATCAGGCGTACCATTACATTGAAACCCTTGGCGATGTCCCTCTGGAAATGGTGGCGATTCCGGGGGGTACATTCCAAATGGGTTCGCTAGAGACTGAGGAAGGACATAGAGATAATGAAAGTCCCCAGCATTGGGTGACGATTAAACCCTTCTTCCTAGGGAAATACCCCATCACTCAGGCGCAATGGCAAGCCGTGGCTCATTTTCCCAAAGTTGAGCGAGAACTTGACCCTGACCCCTCTGGTTTTAAAGGAAAAAACCGCCCTGTAGAGCAGGTATCATGGTTTGATTGTATGGAGTTTTGTTCGCGATTGTCACAGTACACAGGTTGGAACTACCGACTTCCTAGTGAGGCGGAATGGGAATATGCCTGTCGTGCTGGAACAACAACACCGTTTCATTTTGGCGAGACGATTACCACCGATTTAGCCAACTATGACGGTAAATATATTTATGG
>NZ_JAVJQN010000049.1:0-3581 GCF_040218245.1 Coleofasciculus sp. E1-EBD-02
GGGCGCTCAGGCGTTTACTCATGGGAGTGATGTTTATTTTGGGGCGGGGAAATCTCCGGGGAATAATGAGTTGACGGCGCATGAGTTGACTCATGTTGTGCAGCAAAGTGGCTCTAAAGTTCAACCTCAAATAGATGTAAATCAAATCAATTTATCTACTGAGCAGGAAAAGCTACAAGCTATGCTGAGGAGCGATACTCTTCAAACTAAAAAGACTAAAACATCAAGAACGCTTAACTTTATAACCATGAAACGGAAGCATATTGCTCTAAAAGGAAACGATAAATATGGACATTGGTGGACAGAAATTGACGGTTCTGAAAGTTATGGATGGTGGCCCAAATATCCTGTGAGCGGACTATGGAAAACATTAACTGGAGTTGACGGAGAACTTAATGGAATTACAAGTTTTGGGGGAACGGCAACCACTGATCCCCATCATGGAGATTCTGCAAGTGATACCTTCCATCCCAAGTTAACTAACTCAAAGACAGATACCCAGGTTAAAGCAGAAATCCGACTTTTTGCATCAAGCTACAGCGGAGAGTGGCGATGGACGTTCGGCTGGGGTCAAAACTGCCATACCTTCCAGAAAAGTCTGATGAGTACAGTAGGTTTAGTGGAGCCGTGATCCGTTTAAATAAATAGACAATGTACACATCTGAGATTCTAAATTCTAGAACATAGAAATGTTGAGTACACTGATAAAACCCCCGATGTGGCTGCTTGTGTTCATCATCATAAGTAGCTTATATACATGTACACTTTCTTATTCTCCCGGTCAGACTATGCCAGAAGTTAATTCAAATTCCTCTGCTTCTTTAACTCCTCAATATTTTGGTAGCTGGCAATCATACCAGATTCCATTTATACCTGAAGAACCAATTTCTAAGGAAGAGGCACAACAGCGAAAGTCTTATTATGTCGGCTACTACAACAGCAACAATCAACTAGAACGATTTGAGAAATATTTGGATGGTCAATTAAATTGGAAAGATGAATATTCATACTGGGATAATGGAAATATAAAAAGTCGTGTGATGACAAAATCTGACGGTTCACGAACTGTTCAGAACTTTGATCGCCAAGGGCGAATTATAAAATAATTTAGCTAAAATAATTTAGTGCGATCGCATTATCTTGTAGGGTGGGCAAATGGATATAATTTCTGGTGAAATCGTTAAATTAACGTAATTTGCCTACCCTACCCCTTGAATCTTTACCCAAATCACCAAATCTTTGCCATCACCAACCTGAAACCAGGTAACTCTGGATCACCACTAACCTGCTCTGGATTTTCCAAGATTTGAACCTCTTGATTCGGGCGATAGACATAAACAGTGCGATTTGCAAAAGGCATAGAACTCCTCGCGAGTTATCGACGCAATCGCGGGTAGCGAAATCCGGGTCTTCCGTAGTTAGTGTGCTAAATTGTTAGTTTTATTTGCCAGAATATTGGACAGCAATAGCTTTAACCATTTTTACCCGAATTTCAATTCGTTTTGATGCGGTTAAAAGCTACAGTCTTTATGTGGCAAGCTTCCCGATTCATTGAAGCTGATAGTTTAGCCCACTAAGTCCGGAAGACCCCAAGATATTCAGGTTTTTATTAAGAGTATGGGTCTGGGCTGAACTGGCTTGCGATCGCGCTGATTAGAAAAAATACTCCTCCTGGCACATACGAACGACGATAATGATACCATGTCCGGTCAAACACCCTTAAGAAAAATGCCTGAAACGATTGTTGTTACAGCATTGCAATTATGGGCAATCATCAGGACATGATATGAAACGTCTCTGGAAGCATCTTTCATAAATTATTGATCGCACAGCCAGATCAATCATTGTTGGGTTTCCTTACGTCAACCCAACCTACAATAATGACAAAGAGGCGAAGTTAGCATCAAAACCATGAAAGCCACATCTGAATTCCCCACAACTTTACCCGATCACACCCAACTCCCAGAATCGGATGGTACGTTTGTGAAAAATTTCCAAGAACATCCTCAAAGCATTCTATTAACCGAATCCATTGAGCCGATCCTCCAACAACTGCACCCCGACGAGCGCTACTGCATCGGTCAAGACAGCGGCATCTACTGGCGCTTAACTGACCCACCCGAACGCGGAGCCGAAGCCCCTGACTGGTTTTATGTTCCCAACGTACCACCGACTCTTGAGGGTCAAATGCGGCGCTCCTACGTGCTGTGGCAGGAAATCGTTTCTCCCCTCATCGTATTAGAATTTGTTTCTGGTAATGGTCAGGACGAACGAGATCGCACTCCCTACGAAGGGAAATTCTGGGTTTACGAACAAGCTATTCACGTCCCTTTCTACGGTATTTATGAAGTAACCCGATCCAGTGTAGAAGTCTATCATCTGGTCGAGGGGCGCTACCATTTACTACCAGCCAATGATCGCGGACACTACCCCATTTCACCCCTGGGAGTAGAACTTGGCATTTGGCAAGGACGCTACAAAAACGCCGAACTTCCCTGGTTGCGGTGGTGGGATAGCGAGGGAAATTTGCTGTTGACAGGGGAGGAACGAGCCGAACAAGAACGCCAGCGAGCCGAACAAGAACGTCAACGAGCCGAACAAGAACACCAGCGAGCCAACCAAGCCGAGCAGGAAAATGCACGTCTGCGAGAACAACTCAAGGCTTTAGGCATAGAACCGGAAACCGAGTAACTCTGGATCACCACTAACCTGCTCTGGATTCTCCAAAAATTGAACCTCTTGATTCGCTTGGCAAAAGGCATAGAACTCCTCGCGAGTCATCGGCGCGATCGAATGATCTTGTAGTGCGATCGCTAATCTTGTCGGGTGGGCAAATTACGTTAATTTAACGATTTTATCAGGAATTATATCCAGAAAGCCCACCCTACTCGCCTTCACTCTGACTTGACTCAAGAAATGGCTAATAGATATTTGAGTAAGATACCATTCAGGGATAACTGACAAGAATTCACTATGGGTCAAAACGGATACTGCGATCGCGTCTCTAGCAAAAGCTTACACTGATTGCCTATCGCCGTAAATCAGCTACGATCAATAAAATAAAAATAGTGTTTTTGCGATCGCACTATACCTTCTTCCTTTTCCGGGGAGTTTACTGGTCTTAATATTAACAACTTTTGGTGAATCTCGCCCGCCTATACTTAAGATGATACAATACCATGAGCAAAGCCAACGAAATATACGCATATTTTCGATTATCAGGAGTTTATCTTGATCCGGATGAAATCACTAACATTGTCGGTGTTAAACCTACGCAAACTTGCAAAACAGGAGATGTCGTCGTTCGGTCGAGGGGAAAACCAACGATTAGGAAATTTAGTGTTTGGAAAGTCAAATCTAAATTAGCTCCTTCAGAAGAACTTGACCCCACAAGAGAACTTGAGATGCATATAGAGTCTGTTTTTGAGCAACTACAACCGGGTTGGCAGCAACTCGCTAAAATAAGTTATCAGTACGAAGCACTTATTTGTTGTGTAGTTTATGCTTATAGCCACGTACCTGCCATTAGTTTTAATCAGCAAATTATACATAAGGCTAGTGAACTGAGTGCAGGTATAGAT